>JAFYUY010000040.1 GCA_017549405.1 Clostridia bacterium
AAGGCAATGATGATAAACAATGCCGACTGGCTCCTCGACCTCAATTACGTAGAGCTCCTGCGTGAGGTTGGTGCGTGCTTCTCGGTAAACAATATGCTCCGTGCAGAATGCTACAAGCAAAGAATGGAAAAAGGACTTTCGTTCCTTGAATTCAACTACATGATAATGCAGTCCTATGACTTCTATCATCTCTACCGCACATACGGCTGCAATATGCAGTTCGGCGGTGATGACCAGTGGTCCAACATGCTTGGCGGTACAGAGCTTATCCGCCGCAAGCTCGGCAAGGATGCCCATGCCATGACAATCACGCTCCTTACCGACTCCCAGGGCAAAAAGATGGGCAAGACCGCAGGCAATGCCGTTTGGCTTGACCCCAACAAGACCAGCCCGTTTGATTTCTATCAGTACTGGAGAAATGTTGCGGACGCAGACGTTCTCAAGTGCATCCGTATGCTCACCTTCCTGCCCATTGAACAGATCGAAGAAATGGCAGACTGGGAAGGCGCACAGCTTAATGAAGCAAAGGATATCCTTGCGTATGAGCTCACAAACCTCGTTCACGGCAAAGAAGAAGCAACAAAAGCAAGAGAAGCTTCAAAGGCACTCTTCTCCGGTGCGGGAAGCCTTGAAAATATGCCCACAGCGGAAATTTCGTCCGCGGACCTTATTAACGGAACAATAACCCTTGTAAACATCCTTTCCAAGGCAAAGCTCGTTCCCTCCAATTCCGAGGGCAGACGTGCGGTTGAGCAGGGCGGTGTTACCGTAAACGGAGAAAAGATAACCGATGTTAAAAAGGCATATACCCCCGATGAGATAAATGCAGCTGATTTTATCGTAAGACGCGGTAAGAAGAGCTATGCAAAGATAGTAATAAAATAAACAGTTTTTGCAGAAGCCGGGTCAAGTACCCGGCTTTGTTCGTACTCTTTATTATTTGGAGGAAAATCATGAAAAAAAGCTTTCTTGTTTTGTTCACGGCGGCACTGCTTTCTGCGCTGTTCTGCTGTTTTTATGCGGTGGGGGCGGAAACATATGGTTCTCTGACATATAGTATATCAGATGGCAATATCACAATTACCAAATGCAATAAATCTGCTACATCGGTTACTATTCCAAAAACTATTAACGGTTACACCGTAACCTGCATTGGAGATTCTGCATTTTATAATTGCCAAAACCTTGTAAACATCACTCTCCCCGACAGCATAATACTCATTGGCAATAATGCATTTTCGGGTTGCCGAAGCCTTGCAAACATCACCATACCCAATAGTGTAACAAGCATTGGCACAGAAGCATTCTTCGATTGCACGAACCTTTCAAACATTATCATCCCTGACAGTGTAACAAACATTTCATCTTCCGTATTCGCTAATTGCTTTAGCCTTGAAAGCATTACCCTTCCCGGCAGCGTAACAAGTATTCCCGCCGGCACTTTTTCTTCTTGCAGAAACCTTGTAAGTATTACTATCCCCGACAGCGTAATAAGCATTTCCTCCAACGCTTTCTCGGGTTGCAAAAACCTTTCGAGCATCACCATTCCTAATAGTGTAACAAGCATTGGCGTTGAAGCATTTGGTGATTGTCAAAGTCTTGCAAACATCACCATACCCGACAGTGTAACGAGCATCGGTAATTATGCATTTGTTGGCACTGCCTATTATGACAACCCGGATAACTGGGAGTCAGATGTATTATATATCGGAAACCACTTTATTAAAGCAAAAAGCAGTATCGGTAAATTTTATGCGATAAAACCCGGAACAAAAACAATCGCATCGAATGCGTTTTATGAATGCAGAAATCTTTCAGATATTACCATTCCCGATAGTGTAACAAGCATTGGTGAAAATGCGTTCTATAATACAGCCTATTATAAAAACGCAAATAATTGGGAATCGGATGCATTATATATCGGAAACCACTTTATTGAAGTAAAAGACAGTATACGTGGATCATATGAAATAAAGCCCGGTACAAAAACAATCGCTGATATTGCATTCAGTAACTGCCATGGTCTTACAAATATCGCCATACCGGACAGTGTGATAGGGATTGGTAATAATGCATTCTATAATTGCGTAAACCTTACAGACATTGTCATCCCCAACAACGTAGCATATATTGGAAATTATGCATTTCAATTGTGCTCAGGTCTCAAGAATATCGCCATCGGCAGCAATGTAACGGTCATTGGAAATCATGCTTTCTATCAATGCGTAAGCCTTACAAACGTTGTTATACCCAACAGTATGATAATTATTTGCGAGTATGCATTCGCGAACTGCGCAAACCTTACAAGTATTGTTATACCGGTCAGCGTGACAAGAATTGGATGCAAGGCATTCTATAATTGCCACAATCTTACAATATACGGCTACGCAGATAGCCACGCTCAAATCCATGCTTACGAAAACAACATTCCTTTCACCGAATTCCTTGAATACACCCCCGGCGACGTAACAAGTGACGGCACGGTGAACCGCCAGGATCTTCTCCGCCTTGCAAAGCACTTTGCAGGCTGGGATGTGGAGCTCGACGAGGCGGCAGCCGATGTTACGGGTGACGGAAGTGTTAACAGACAAGATTTGCTCCGCCTTGCAAAATATTTTGCGGGTTGGGATGTGCAGCTTGGCGCGTAATTCGTTTTATTTTACAAATACATATCACATAAAAAACTGCGGACAGCTTTTTGGCTGTCCGCAATTTTGTTTCAGGTACGCTTCGATATATGATTCACTTTACCGCAACCTCCACCTCTTTTGGTGCGGTATAGGATGTTTTGTATTTTCCGTCGGCACAAAGAGTATGGCGCACAAAAATTTCGCCATATGGGGTGGGATAAGTTCCTTCAATATATTTAAGTCCGCATTTGCACGGAGATATTTCCACCTTGCGGCAACCGGGAGCTTTTATTTTTATGCCGAGAAGATATTCCGACATATATGCCGCAACACCCGATGACCAGCCGTGACACAGGCTGTGACGGAAGCCTACATAGCAATACGCACCGCGGTCTCCGTGGATATCGTCCAGACCCTCGGGGGTAAGCTCGTCGATCCTTCCCGCACCGTCACACCAGGCGGGATCAAAATCCTCCCAGAAGCTTGTGGCGCCAATCTCAAGCATCTTGCCGTACATTCCCTTTATGCATTCAACAGCGCCCTCAGTATTTCCCGCCTCGGACATAGCTCCAAAAGTGAACATCCCCAAAAATGTGGATATGCCGCTTGCACCGTTTTGGGAAAGCAGTCTTTTGTTTTCATCATCCGCCCGGCGCAGACCCGCAAAGACCCGCATGGCGGCTATCTGCTTGTAATCATAGTCGGGATAGTCAAACGAGGCAATTTTCTTTGCTGTTTCTGCACAGAAAGCCGCATTTTCGCTATCATGTAACTCTTCGAGCATAAATGCCGCCGCTTCAAATGTCAGCTTGAATATTGCGTGAACTCCCGAATCGCTCATTTCGCGGCTGTGATTGCTCGGCCAGTCAAAGAGCGCCCAGGAATATTTGGCATCAAAGCTGCCGTCTTCTCTTATGAATTCGGAAAGCTGACGTGTGAGCTCCACAAGCCTTATGTGCTGTTCGCGAAGATATGCAATATCACCGTTTTGCATAAAGTAACGGTAGTGGCAAAGCACCCACCATGCGTTATAGGTGATGATGGTATTCATAAATTTGTCGGGAGCGGTGTGGTCGCGGACGATATCAAGACTGCGACGCACAGTCACATCGTCACCAAAAACAGAGCAAAGTGTTGCAACCTCGGGATACATATCACCGATCCACACCAATCTGTCGCGCTTTATACCATCCCAGATATAATCCTGCATACAAAGATGAAGGGTGTATGCCGCAGTGTCAAAAACATTGTTCAGTATCTCGTCATCACACCTGAAGGAGCCTTTATATTCTATATCTCTGAAATAAGCATAGGCATTTACCGTCTGTAAAAGCAGGGTGTTTTTTTCGTCCACGTTGTCAATACGCACAAAGCGAAAACCCGTGTAGCCAAACTCCGCCATGCTCATAACACCCGATTGCACCGTAAAATCGCGGGGGTTGTGGTCGTTGGTGGTGCCGCTTTCGTGAAGCTCTGCCATAGCCTCGTTTGCCGATTCTCCAAAGCGCAGACGAAGTGAAACATCCATCTTGTCTTTTCCTTCGTCGTCCTTCATCACCCTTACAAAAAGCTTGACTCCGCCGCATATCTCCTTGCCGAAATCAATAAGCACCGCACCGCCCGGGGCGATCCATGCGTGGTTTCGCACATTTACCGATTCGCCTGCCATCATCTGGTGGTCATCGTTTACTATGATGTTTTGACAATCGGTCGCCTTTTCGTTGTGCCAGACAATGCGGGTAGGCCGAATGTATATTTTTTGAAGCAGGCAAGGGGTAACGGATGAATCATTTAAACATTTTGGCAAAAAAATCATAGCAAAATTCTCCTTTAAGTACTGCTTTTTGATAAATTAAACATTAAATTTATTGAATTATACCACAAATCGGCTTTCTTTTCAATATAATTTGCCGTATTTTACAAATGTTTTAAGAATGTGAAAAATTTAATTATCCCTATTGCAAAATCCGAAAAAATGTATTATAATAGTGAGGAATGGGAAAAATAACCTATATACAAAGCAAAAAATTTATTTTTTAGGAGGACATAAAAATGTCAGTTAAAGTTGCCATTAACGGTTTCGGCCGTATCGGTCGTCTCGC
>JAFYUY010000041.1 GCA_017549405.1 Clostridia bacterium
GCAGATCGTCAAGCTCCTTTCTGCGATTAAGGGATTGCCGCCTTATGTATTCGTTATGATCGGCCTGTATGCCGGTCTGAGACGAGAAGAAATTCTCGGTCTGCAGTGGGACAGCGTTTTCCTCGACGGTGACGCGCCCTATATCTCAGTCCGCAGAGCATGGCACTCCGAGCACAATCGCCCGGTGATCTCTACCGAACTGAAAACCAAAGCGGCTCGTAGAGATATCCCCATCCCCAAGAACCTTGCCGAGTGTCTGCGCGAAGCAAAGAGCAAATCCACTTCGGATTTTGTGGTAGCCAACAGCGAGGGTGGGCCTCTGTCCTACACACAGTTTAAGAGAGTGTGGCAGTACATTGTCACCCGTTCCACTAAGGAGCGCACCTATGTACGCTACATCAATGGTCAGAAGATCACCAAGACGGTCACACCGGTGCTCGGTGAAAAGGCTGCTCACAATGGCAATGTGGTGTACAGCCTGGACTTCCAAGTTACCCCGCATCAGCTTCGCCACACATATATCACCAATCTGATATATGCCTCTGTCGATCCCAAAACGGTTCAGTACCTCGCAGGTCACGAGAACAGCAAAATTACGATGGACATCTACGCAAAGGTCAAGTATAATAAACCCGAACAGCTTTCGGCTGTTGTGAACACGGCGTTCGGTCAACCAGCCTAACCAAATTTGACTGAGTTTGTTATGGGTTAAATTAGGGGTTAAATTATGAGAGCGATGCCGAAAACCCTTGATACACAAGGGCTTTCGGGTTTGCGAGAAGAAGTAGTACGGCCTCAAAGCAGCTCGTCGTGCTCCTCAGTTCTCAAAGAGATAATTGCAGCCCTACCGGGCGGTATCAAAAACCCCGAAAACGAAAGCGTTTTCGGGGTTTTCTTTTTGCCTTGAATTCGGTTTTTGCACAAGTTTGATTTTTTGCTCATCGCTTATTGTAAGCGGAATGTTATTTGTTGCTTTTTTTCAGGGTTTACGTCAATTCAAACAGATCACATTACCATATGTTGCATTACCATACCTCATTTAACTATTTGATATATCGTACCACCCGGTGCGGATCATCTTGCGGGAACAAAATGCTTTATAAGTTCATCGGGAGAGGGAATTCTGTAGCATGGAAAAGTTTTTTGATAAATTTCATAAAACTGTTTATTTTTTTGTTTTTTTATGATAGTATAAAGATAACACCAAAAACATAAAGATTTTTGGACGAAAGGAGCGTTTTTATGAATTACGCAGATGAAAAAATAC
Organism: Clostridia bacterium; assembly: GCA_017549405.1. GTDB lineage: Bacteria > Bacillota > Clostridia > Oscillospirales > CAG-382 > UMGS1052. The sequence goes on from JAFYUY010000041.1 coordinate 1,268, forward strand.
GCGGTTTGTTTGATGCCAAGGCAGAGGAGCTTAAGCAAAGGATCCTTAACGCAAAATCGGAGTATCCAAGAAACGCAAAAATAATATATGTTTCAAACAACGGAGACGATAACAATAACGGTGAAACTCCCGAAACTGCCATTGCCACTCTCGGCAAGCTGAACGCCATGCAAGTTGATCCCGGTCAGGTAGTGCTTTTTGAAAGAGGCGGTTTGTGGAGAGGCATACTTTATGCACGTACCTGTGTAACATACTCTGCATATGGTGAAGGCGAAAAGCCTAAACTGCTTGGCAGAGGCGGTACCGCCGAGGGAAAAGAGAGCTGGGAAAAGACAGATGTTCCAAACGTATGGGTTATGACAAGAGAGATTGCCGATGATGTTGGTAACATTCTTTTTGACGGAAAATATTATTCCAGAAAGCGTTTTTCGGCTTTTGAAAAAGAACTTCCCGACGGCAGAAAAGAATGGACCCGTCCCGACGGAGTGGGTCCCTATAACGGACTTTCGGATCTCAATGAAAATCTTCAGTTCCACCACGACAAGAGCGACAATAAAGTATATCTTTACTGCGACAAGGGAAATCCCGGCGAGGTCTATAAAACAGCCGAAGTGGTTTGCAAGGGTCACTGTATCCAGCTTACAAACGGATGCACCATAGACAATATCTGCGCCATGTATTCGGGTTCTCACGCAATGGGTGGCGGTGCTGCTGTGAAGGTTACTGTCCGCAACTGTGAGATCGCGTGGTGCGGAGGTTCATTCTTGGCAGATACCACTTTGTACGGAAATGCCGTTGAGCTTTACGGAAACTGTGACGGTTTTTATGTGACCGATAACTACATCCATGATATTTACGATACGGGTATCACTCATCAGTACTGGTCTACCACAGTGCCTGCCTATATGCACGATTGCCGTTACGAACGTAACCTTATTGAGTATTGCTACTGGAATATCGAATATGTTGCAAGAGGTGACTATTCCGACAATAACCGCATGAGTGAAATATATATACGTGACAATATTCTCCGTCATGCCGGTGAGGGTTGGGGAACAGTCCGTGCCGGTGGCGGAAAGACCGGAGCCCATATCAAAGGCTGGCCTATTGAAAGTCCCGCTGACAATATTTATATTAGTGGCAACATATTTGACCGTTCGAGCTCGTATCTTATCGATTGCGGCATGAGCGACGAAAAGTATATGCCCGTTCTGGAAGGAAACACCTATATCCAGTACGACAGCAATCCCTGGGGTTATTGCGGACTTAATGACCCTCAGGGCAGAAAGAGAGATTGCGGCGATCAGTACGGAGGTTCCTGTCTGTTCTTTAACGATGATCTTGAAAAGGCTCTTGCCGAAAAGGTAAAGGAAAAATCGGCTGTGGTCTATGCGGTCAAGGACTGACCGGATCTGCAGACATTAAAACCTATATAGAATAACAATACCCCATTTTTGCAGGACTTGCTTGCAAGAATGGGGTATTGATCATATTGTGATTTTTCGGTATTGAGATGGAGTAAGACCTGTTTTGCTTTTGAATAATCTGCTGAAATAGGTGACATCGGAAAATCCCGTTTCGCAGGATATCTCATTTATCGGAATGTATCCGAGTTTTAAAAGATCTTTGGCTTTGTTTATCCGCAGATCAATGATGTATGAGTTGGGAGTGAGGCCGGTTTTGTTTTTGAAAATATCATTAAATCTTCGGGGACTTACTCCGTATTCAAGCGCAAGCTCTTCTACGGAAATGTTTTTTTGATGATTACTGTTCAGGAATGTGATGATCTTTTCAAGCTTTTTATCTGTTTTTGTGTATTGTGCGTTATATGCCTGTGCCGCGAGATCAAGAAGTGTGTATAATTGTGCCATTGCCGCAAAGCTGTTGCAATCCGCACCCGCAAGGCATATGTGATACATTTTTTCAAATGCCGAAAAAATCTTTTTGTTGTTGGATACATCCATAACAAAGCTGTCTGCCGTACATTCTTTTTCTGTAAGAAAATGTATGGAATAGCAGCCTTCTCCCACATGATCCCTGACAGTATACTTATCTTTTTTGTTGAAGAACATTAATGAATCGTCTTTCACTTCATATGTTTTATCAGCGAATTGGTGAAAGGAATGCCCCGAAATTTCATAAGCGAGAATATGCTCTTTGTTTAGTGACTTCCATTCCCGTATATCTGTGCTGAATCGCAGCACATGGACTATTGTGTGCGGGCGTATGGTTTCAAAGGTCATAGGCATTGCATCATCTCCTTTATGGTATTATACAGCTTTTTTGTTAAGAAATCAAATGTTGACTTCTTTTTTGTGCAAATTTTCTTTATCGTTTATTGTAAAATGGTATCATCGGGTATATAATCGGAAATAAGCGAAGGAGGTTGTTTTTTTAATGAAATATAACAATATGCGGGAAGAACTTAAGGCTTATTATTATAACGATGCTGACAGACTTTCTTTGGAGTTTAACGAAAAGTGTTGCAAAGTGCTTGATGAAAAGTATAATGACAGTATGAACGCTTACCGAATGAAAGCATTGCAGTATGAAATCATAGCCGAAATGTGCAATGTCAAACTATTTTCAAGCTCCCCTTTTTTCTATGAAACAGGGACAATGGGGGCGCATTGTGACGGCGCAGGAGAATTCAGATGGGGACTGGTGCATCCGGGCGGATGGGCATACAGACGTAATACACATATCGTTTATGATTCCAATCCTGATGCAATGGCACTTTACGAAACTCATAGAAACAACAATCTGTATCTTGTGTGCGGCCCGAGCTTTGATTCAAGACAGCATTTTCATTTCAATTACCGCCCCGTATTGGAAGGCGGGCTTTCATCAATATACAACAAAGCAAAAAACGCTCTTGAAGGCATATGTACCGAAGATGAAAAGCTTTTTCTTGAAACGGCAATGACAGGTCTTTCTTCCATGAAAAAAATAGCCGAAAAATTTGCTGATGAGGCAGAAAAAAGACTAAAAAACACCACCGATGAGCAAGAAAAGGAAAATATGAGCATCATAGCATCGGTGGCGCGCCGTGTGCCGTGGGAGGCACCAAAAACATTTTTTGAGGCTCTTTGCGTTCTTGCTTTTATCAGAAAAGCCATTGGCACGCTTGAAGGCGTAGGTCCAAACACTTTCGGAAGACTTGATGTGGATCTTTATCCTTTCTATAAAAAAGATATCGAAAACGGTGTTACCACATATGATAAAGCTCTTGAGGATGTGAGAAAATTCCTTATCACCTGGGATTGTCACTATGATCATGACATGAAAATGGAAGGCTACGCAGACCACGAACTTGAAAATACATATACTCTTGGCGGCTACGATGCTGACGGCAAGGATGTTTTCAACGATGTTACAAAAATGTTCCTGGTTGCCAACCTTGAAGAAAAGATAATATTCCCAAAGATAAAATGCAGATTCACAAAGACATCGCCCGTGGAATACCTTGATCTTGTAAACGGACCTGTAATAAACAGTACCAGCACCATACTTTATCAGAATGACGAAATGTGTATACCGGCACTTGTAAAGGCGGGCAGAACTCTGGAAGATGCAAGGGATTATGTTATAACGGGTTGCTGGGGAATGCATACATACGGTAATGCTTCTCACGAGGGTGGCAACTATGTGAATCTTCTGAAAATATTTGAATATACCGTTCATGCGGAACTTGAAAAGATACGTGAAAACAAGCTTGATATAAAGCTGTTTGATGAAGCGCAGAACTTTGAGGAGCTTTATGGAATTTTAAAGGAAAACATACTCAAGTTCCTTGTTCAGAGAAACGATCTGGTTCAGAAGTGTGCAAGTGTAAGAGAGCTTGTGGATCCGCTTCCGTTGCTTTCCTCATCGCTTGATGACTGTATCTTGCGCAAAAAGGATTATACCCGCGCAGGATGCAGATATAACGATGAAGATTATCTGTTTATCGGACTTCCGAATATTGTGGATTCATTGCTCGCCATAAAGAAGCTTTGCTTTGATAAAAAGATATATACATTGAAAGAATTCCTGGAAGCTGTGAGAAATAACTGGGAAAATGCCGATGAAATGCGAAAGGATGCACTTTCCTGCCCGTTCTGGGGGGATGAAAGCGAAGAGTCCGGAAGGCTCATGGGTCGCTTAAATGACGATCTTTACGACGGAATAAAGAATATCCGCACGCGATTCGGCGGAAAAATAATAATGGGGCACCTTACCTATACCGAAATACGTTGGTGGGCAATGGATACAAAGGCAACTCCTGACGGAAGATATGACGGAGAATATTTCTCTCAGGGAATCACTCCTTCAAGACTTCATACCATAAGGAGCGTCACATCAGTTGTTAACTGCGGAAAATATATCGATTTTTCAAAATGTGCCGCAAACTCGGTCCTCAATATGCTTTTGCCACACGGTGTTATGACACTTGATACCATGAAGTCGCTGTTAAGGGTTGTGGCACAGAGCGGATATCAGTCGCTTCAGCTTAACTGTGTGTCAAAAGAACAGTTGTTGGATGCCCAGAAGCATCCAGAAAAGTACGGAGATCTCATAGTCAGGGTAACGGGATTCTCGGCAAAATTCACTGCGCTTTCAAAGGAATGGCAGGAAGAAGTGCTTTCAAGAAATTTCTATGAATAATACCCGGCGCTCAAATTTCCGTATTTCATAATAATTATTTTTCATAAAAAACAGACCGCCTTGCGGCAAAATGCTGCTGTAAGGCGGTTTTTGTGTGTTTGTTTTGCAATGAACGGCATCGGCTTATCTGTGCAACCTGTTACCGCCTTACATCTTTCATATCAAATTATATTTTTTCTTAAATTTTACGCTGCCCTGTTTATTTTTTTGCTTTTATGTGGTAAAATACCAACGTAAAGATTATTGATGATGTAAATGGCGGATATGGCAAAATGTCACAAGCAGTAAAGCATTATCTTTGCAAAGGAGCGTTTTTATGAAAAATATCTGGAAATACATTTTAACGGGATTTGGCGTAATTGCCCTGGAATGGCTGTTTTTAGCCGCTTTTGCAACGTGGTTCAATGGCATGGGAGAATTGGGCGGCATTGTTGTCGGTGCGGCATTTTTCCTTGCTTTTGAAATGGTCATCTGTACGGGTGCCATAATAGCAAAGGTCGGAAATAAAGAAAAGTAAGCCGTGTGCAGCATTTGAAAAATTATTTTGATAAATGTGAGGAGATTAAAATGATAATTCTTATCGCGGGTGCATCGCACGTTGGGAAGACCGCTCTTGCTCAAAAACTGCTTGAAAAATATAAATATCCTTATTTTTCCATAGATCATCTCAAAATGGGACTTATACGCAGCGGAAACACCGAACTTACCCCCATGAGCGCCGATGAAGAACTTACCGCATATTTGTGGCCGATAGTGCGCGAAATGATAAAGACCGCCATCGAAAACAGTCAGAATCTCATCGTTGAGGGATGCTACATACCCTTTGACTGGAAAAAGGATTTTGGAGAGGAATATCTTGACAGCATACGGTATGTCTGCCTTGTGATGAGCGGGGAGTATATAAAAAATCATTTTGATGATATAAAGAAATATGCAAGTGTCATCGAAGACCGTGGTGATGACAGTTGGTGCACTTTCGAGAGTGTGTCGGAGGATAATGCGAATATACTTGCTCTTGCAGAAAAAAACAAGGTGAATTATATACTTATTGACGACAGGTATGAATTCGATATTGATATATAGATGTTTTACACGGAAATAAAAGGTTACATATATGGAATTTAACGAAAAACTTCAGGAATTAAGAAAGCAAAAGGGGCTCACACAAGAAGAGCTTGCGGGGTTTCTTTATGTGTCCCGCACTGCGGTTTCGAAATGGGAGTCGGGCAGAGGATATCCGAATATAGATTCTCTGAAAGCGATAGCGGGATTTTTCTCGGTCACGGTGGACGAGCTTCTTTCGGGAGAGGAAGTCTTAAATATTGCCGAGGAAGACACCAGGCAACGGGAAAAGAAGTTTGTGGCTCTTGTTTTCGGGTTGCTCGATATAAGTGTTGCAATGTTGCTTTTCATGCCTTTATTCGGACAAAAAACGCATGATATGATAAGCGGGGTCTCTCTGCTGGCACTGACGGAGATAGCACCGTATCTCAGGATCGCATATTTTGTGTTTGTCGGATTTATCGCTTTGTGGGGAATACTGATTCTTGCCATGCAAAACTTCGGGCAAAATATTGTTTCACGAAGCGGGATAAAAATATCACTTATCGTGAATGCGGGAGGCGAGCTTTTATTTATCATAAGCTCTCAGCCGTATACCGCGACCTTGCTGTTTGTTTTTCTGGTTATCAAGGTATTACTGCTGATAAAAAAGCTGTGACACGGAAAGTGGCATGGCTGTGACGCCCTGTTTCTTGCTTTATTATACCGCTTTCCTTAGAATGTGTATGAGCTAAAGCTCAGCAATACACAAAAAGGAAGGTTTGAAAAATGAAAAAAAGAAGAATGCTTTATGTTGCGGCAGGGTTGCTTGCGGGATTTATTTTGTGGACGGTGCTTGTGCGCTTTGTTGATGTCCGTGCCATAGGTCCCCGCGGCAGTTATGTGGGATTTTCCGCATTGAACGGTTATATTCATCATCTTACGGGTGTGAATATGGCACTGTATACAGTGACCGACTGGCTGGGAACGATACCGCTTTGTTTTGCTCTTGGTTTTTCTGTTTTGGGGCTTTGTCAATGGATAAAAAGAAAGAGTATTCTTAAAGTAGACCGTGGTATTCTTGCACTTGGCGGATTTTTAGCGGCAGTAGCGGTTGTATATATTTTCTTTGAAATATTTATTGTGAATTACAGACCCGTACTTATCAACGGATATCTTGAAGCATCATATCCGTCATCCACAACAATGCTTTCAATGTGTGTCATGCCGGCGTGTGCAATACTTTTGTGTTTTTACATAAAAGGCAAGACCAAAAGAAAGTGTGTTTGTATTTCGGTTGCACTTTTTGTTGCATTTATGGTGCTTGGGAGATTTTTATCCGGGGTGCACTGGTTTTCCGATATAATCGGCGGAGCACTCATCAGCACGGGACTTGTGATGCTGTTTTATGTTATATATAATGAATTAAAAAAGAGCTGAATCTTGTTTTTTGGAGGTACTGTGAAAATAAATATACTTGCCGCCCTTGCAGTAATGGCAGCAGGTACATACTTTATGATAAAAGATACCTTGTTACAAAACCGTACGGAGGAGTAAATACCAGAATAGAATATGAATTTTACAAATGAACAGATAAAAAATATTGCCCTGCGTCAGTCCGCAGTTGATGCAGGCTGCAGTGAGGAAGATCTTGTCTGCGGCAAAAATTCGGTGGTTATTTCAAAAGCTCACCCTTCCGCAAGAAAATACTTAAAGCTCCCCCATGTCTGCAACCTGATATATTACGGAGATAACATAGTTGCAAGTATTTCGGAAGAGCATCGGGATATAGTTGAAAGCTATATAAACAAATATCCCGCCTATCATTGCTTTGAGACCCCCAATATGCACGTTTTAAATGATGAGTTTCAAAACCGCGGATACCGTGTGTGCTTTATGGCTGAGTATTTTCTGCCTGATGTGAACGTTCTTAAACCGCTGCCGTGCGATTACGCTCTTAAGCTCATGGAGCAAAGAGATTTTAAAGATCTGTATATACCCGAGTGGAGCAATGCTCTTTGTGAAAAACGCAAGGAGCTTGATGTCCTCGGTATCGGAGCGTATGACGGGCAAAGGCTTATTGGTCTTGCGGCGTGCTCGGCAGATTGTGATACCATGTGGCAGATAGGCGTGGATGTGCTTCCTCAATACCGAAAATGCGGTGTGGCATCGGCGCTTACCTCTCGCCTTGCAGTCGAAATACTGAAAAGAGGCAAAGTGCCGTTTTATTGCTGTGCGTGGTCTAATATGGCTTCCGCCCGCAATGCCGTAAGGAGCGGATTCCGCCCTGCGTGGGTGGAAATGACGGTGAAAAGCGCCGAAACCGTAAACACAATGAACTAAAGAAAAAGGTTCTGAAAGGAGAAGGATCACATGAAAAGAAAATTGTCCGTAATGATACCCGTATTTGTGTTTTCGGGCATTGTTACCTTTATAGATGCCTTTGTGCATCCTGACTATTTTTTCAAAATACCCGTAAAGATAGTTTTCTTTCTTGCTCTGCCCATGCTGTTCTTTGCCCGTAACTTCGACGCCTTCTGCGATTTTAAAAAACTTTTTGTTTTTAAGAAAAAGGGACTTTTCAAGGCATTCATCCTTGGACTGGGTGTTTATGCCGTGATACTTTCGGGCTTTTTGCTCACAAGAAATATAATAGATTATTCGGGAGTCACCAAAAATTTGACCGATGGCATGGGGATTACTGCAGATAATTTTATTTATGTATCGCTTTATATATCGCTTATGAATTCATTCCTCGAAGAATTCTTTTTCCGCGGCTACGGATTCATAACTTTAAGTAAATACGCATCAAGAAGAACTGCATATATATTCAGCTCTGTCATGTTTGCGTTTTATCATACGGGAATGCTTTTTGGAATGTTTGGTTTCGGTGTGCTTGCACTTCTGCTTTTCGGTCTTGTTGCGGGAGGATGCATTTTTAATTATCTCAACGAAGCAAACGGCAATATATATCCTTCGTGGTTTGTGCATATGTTTGCGAATTTTGCAATAAACACGGTGGGATTTATACTGTTTGGAGTGATATGAAAAAGACGTATTTTATGAGCATAACGGGAGAGGAATTGCTGTTGTAATTCCTTTCCCGCTTTTGATTTGGAGGTTAAATATCACGAAATGCCCCAAATTTCTTAAAATGTCCGAAAATGAGAGTTGAAAAAGCCGTGATTATGTGATAAACTGAAAATATAAACGGGTGCGGAGGTGATGTGATATGCAAAGTGGCGGATTTATAGTAAACAGTGTCCCCGTAAGTATCGGTGATGCAAAAATAACCCTTTATCATATGCGTGATCTTGAAACCCGCCCCACAGACCGTATGGCGGGCATGATCCACTGTCATCTTTTTTATGAAATACGAATAGCCCTTGAAGGCTCTTATGAATATGCCTTCCGCAATAAAAATGTAAAGATCGGTGCGGGCGAAATGCTTATCATCCCTCCCGGAGAATATCATTATGCCCTTGTGGACGGCACAGATTACCGCGAAGCGGTATGTTCCCTGCTTCCGCAAAAAATATCGGAAAACGAGAGCGGCGCAACATTCTACGGCAAATTAAAAGGACTCCTTGATTTGGCAGCGGGGGTGCCCGTAAAGACGACTCCCGAACTTATAAAAAACGTTTCTGATTTTTTAAAATGCCAGGAGGAAGAGTATTCCGAAAAAGAAAGCACAGACAGGCTTTTCCGGCAAAAGCTTGCAGCAACATCGCTCTTGCGAGAGCTTTTTGCGTGCCTTGAAGCTGTTAAAGCACAGGCAGATGTGCAAAGCGAACGTAAAGAGAGCTTGTCTTTGAGGGTAGAAATGAAGACGGCACTTCTTTTAGAGCTTATGACGAACGGATGCGATCTTTCCCTTTCCGATATTGCGGCAAGGCTAAATTACTCCGAAAAACAGATTTCAAGGCTCATAAAAGAGCTTTACGGCATGAGCTTTGGCGAATATCAGCGAACCCAAAAGCTTGATTCTATCAAAAAAATGCTGGAAGATCCCGAAATTCCGGTCAATCGCGCGGCAAAGCTTGCGGGTTACAGATCGACCGCCACACTATACCGTGAATTCAAGCGTACAGAGGGCATCACTCCCCTTGAATACAGAGAAAAGATATTAAAAGATAAAGGAAAACACAATGAATAATAAAAACATACTTTCAAAACTCAATATTCCCATGTGGCGCCTTGTTATGATGGCGGTAACAGCGGTGCTTATAAGCGCATCGTGGATAGTTTTTCCCCCTGAAAATCCAGGGCATTCTTTTCAGGTAATACCGCTTTATGTATCACTTGTTGTAATGATATTGCAATCTATGGCAAACCGTTACGGACAGCTTTTGGGGGCGTTAAACTCTATTCTTTATGCTGCGGTCTACTTTTTTGTTTTCCGCACCTACGGTCAGGCGGCATATGCGCTTGCCGTGTCCTTCCCGTTTCAGCTTGCTACTTTTATAAACTGGAGTCGCCGTGCTTACGGAAACTCTGCGGTGTTTAAGAAAATGTCCAAAAAAACGGCTCTTTGTATTACGACTTTAACTGTGGTCTTTTGGGTTACATGCTATTTTATACTCAGCGCATCGGGCTCCGATTATATAATCTTCGATAACACCATAACCATACTCGGCATACTTTGCTCGGTGCTTTCAATGCTTGTATATGTTGAATATGTATATATTCAGATATTCACAAGCGTTGTAGGGGTGTTCCAATATATTTCCATGATATTTGCGAATGGGGAGATAAGCAGAATGCCCCATCTCATATACGGTATTTATGCTGCAATATGCGTTTTCCTTGCATGGAGAAAAATTACGGCACTTTATGCCGAACAGAATAAAAAGGCGGAGGAATGATCATGAACGTGAAAAACAAAAGAAAGCTTATGTGGGATATGAAATTTTGTGAAGAAAATGCAAATGTACAGCTTATTCTTCACCACCCCGTAAGAAAAAACATAGCATTTTCCTGCGATGCTCCCTGGGAGGGAGATACCTGCGGATACGGCTCCACCGTAAAGGTGGGGGATGTGGTGCGCCTTTACTATCGTGCAGGTAAATCGCAGTTTGAACCAAATTCCACCGAGGGTCATGGAAAAATATGTGTGGCAGAAAGTTATGACGGCGGAATAACCTTCACAAAGCCGAATGTGGGTCTTTATGAATTTGAAGGCTCATATGAAAACAACATAGTTTATTTTGACGGTCGGTATCTCGACAATTTTTCGGTATATTATGACGAAAACCCGGATTGCCCGCCCGATGAAAAATTCAAGGTACTTGCAAGCCACGGTCTGTGTAACGGAAAAGCCATGCTTGAATATTATAAAAGTGCTGACGGATATAAATTCACGTTCAGCCACATTATAGATGTTTACGGAGCATATGACACATTGAATCTTGTGTTGTGGGATGACGTGAAAAAGGTTTACCGTATTTACGTCCGCTCTTTCCATGCCCCCGACGGCAGCGACATTGATGTTACGAACGATTACCTGCGCGGTCATTCCCTGCGTGATATCCGCACTGCGGAATCTACCGATATGGTGCATTGGACAAAGCCCGTGATGCTGGAATATGAAGACGGCGACAAAAATCTTCAGCTTTACACAAACGGTGTTACAAAATATCACAGAGCAGATATTTTTTATGGCACACCCTCCCGTTATTACGACAGGTGCGGTGAGATGCACAACTTAAAATATATCCCCACCCTTTACGGACGCAGAGAAAAGCTCATGCAGGTCGCATCTCGCACGGGC
>JAFYUY010000042.1 GCA_017549405.1 Clostridia bacterium
ATTTTCTTTTGAATTTTTTAAAAAAACAAAAATACGGCAGGATATGGTTGTTATGCGTCCATATCCTGCCAAAAACTATTCGATCATGTCTACCGTATCGGTAACATCAAGTTCAAACCAAAATGTGCTGCCCGAGGAGGGACTGCTTATAACACCATATTTGGCCTTGTGCATTTCAAGTATTGTTTTTACAATGGAAAGACCTATTCCGCTGCCGATGTGCGAGCGCTTATGAGTATTGTCGATCTTGTAATATCTGTCCCATATGCTTGGCAGCTGATCTTTCGGAATACCTATACCTCGATCTGTAAACTCCAGGCGCACTTTCCCCGAAGATACAGACTGCACGACCGTAATGTCGCGGCTTTCTCCCGAGTAGTTTACGGCATTGGAGATGAAATTGTAAATGACCTGGGTTATTTTGGCTTCATCCGCTTTTACAAAAGCATTTTTGCTGCGGTTGAACGTGAATTTGAAACCGTCTTTTTCCGTGAGCTTTGAAATGCGTTCTATGATATCTTCGGAAAGCTTTGTGATGTTAAACTCTGTAATCTCAAGGCTTGCATTTTCGGATTGAAGCTTCGAAAGATCAAGCATGTCGTTCACAAGCGTTGTGAGCCGTGTTGCCTCATCTATTATGACCTGAACATTTTCGGGAGTGTTTTCTCCCGGAAGATCCCGCATCACTTCAGCATAACCTATTATCATGGTGAGTGGGGTTCTCAGATCGTGAGAGGTATTTGATATGAGCTCTCGTTTCATACTGTCGGAACGCCGCAGCTCCTTTGTGGCAAAATTAAGAGTATCTGCAAGCTGAGATATTTCGTGGTAGCCCTTGCCGTCAAATGTCACATCGTAGTTGCCGGCTGCGAGTTGCTTTGCAGAACCTGTGATATCGGTTATTGGCTTTGCAATGGCATTTGCGAGTGCGTTGGCGCTGAAGTATGCGATGAAAAGTATTATTACAGACTGGAAGATCAAAACCATTCTCAGGGTTTTCACCGTGGGACCTATGGGAGTGATAACGCTGTCAAACAAAAGCATATATTCTTTTCCGTCGGTGCGTGTTACTATCTTGGCATACAGAAGCTCCTGAGTTATGCCTTTTTTGAAAAAAGGCGGTGCACCGTGCTTAAAGCTTGTCCGGGGAGAAAATTCCGTGCGGTCTTTTTCGTCCTTATGCATTTCCGTGCCGTTTGAAGGCACGGAAAACATAACGTAGGAACCACGCTGATAGTGTTGCATCCATTCTCCGCCGTTTTCCGTAGCATCTCTGTAAATGAAGTAAAGCTCACTGTCGCGCAACATGGATAAGACGTTGTCGTGCTGGGCAATAACAGAGAAAACGGGATTGAATACAGCATTTGCCGAGGACGAGGAAGAATCTATGACCTTTACGGAAATATCGTTTTTTACTGCTGTTTTTCCGACAATGGAGTGGAGAGCGTCTTTGTCTGTCATGTCGGCATTGTAAAGAGATTCCGTTATCACATCAGCGGTGTCTATAAGAGCACGTGTCTTTACGTGTTTGTAAAAGGTTTCAAGCAGAACTGTCTGGAATATCCACAAAAGCGATATCAGTATCACTGCAAAAACCATAAATTTTGAAAATACTTTGTATTTCAGATGTTTATGTTTGGTTTGCGGATGCTTCAAATCGGTAGCCAACTCCTCTCAGTGTGACGATGTTGGAACTGTATTCGCCAAGGTTTTTTCGCAACAGTTTTATATGGGTGTCCAGTGTTCTGTCATCTCCGTAAAAGTCATACCCCCATACGTTGCTTATAAGCTTTTCGCGAGTCAGCGCGATCCCGCGGTTTTTTACAAGATAGAAAAGAAGGTCGTATTCTTTTGGGGTCATGTTTATGTTTTTGCCGTCTATTGTAACCATACGTCCCGTAAAATCTATGCAAAGTCCGCCTATTTTTACCATGTCCGAATCGCTTTTGGAAGAACGCTTTATTATGGCGGCAATGCGCATCATAAGCTCTTTCGGGGAAAAGGGCTTTACAACGTAATCGTCCACACCTACCTCGAAACCGTGTATCCTGTCATATTCCTCACCGCGTGCCGAAAGCATTATAACGGGTGTTGAGGAATTTTTTCTTATTTCACGGCAGACGGAAAAACCGTCAAGATCGGGCATCATTATGTCAAGAATGATTATATCAAATTCGCGTTCTCTGCAAATATTCACAGCCTGAAGCCCGCCTGATGCTTCGGTAACGGTGTGACCTTCGAATTCGGCGTATTTTTTTATTATCTCGCGGATCTTAAGCTCGTCATCAACGATCAGAATATTGCTCAAGCAAAAACCTCCCAACGTACGTATAATTTCAAATCTAATTGTATGCGCCCAATGTGAATTTAGTGTGAAAACTCGATGAAAGATTGAAAAAAATTAAAAAAAACAGAAAAAATTCAAAAAACATCTTTCATATCGGCGAAAATTGTGATATAATGCAAGCATAAATGCGTTTTTAAATCAAAACTCGGTATCCGCCAATATTTTATACGGTTTGCAGATGACATGAACGGCGGACAGCGTATTATACCGAAACACGAACTATGATAATATTACAGACTGGAGAATTTATCCGTGGGACATAATAAAAAGCTTTTTTCCGTATCGGTTGGCGGATTCAAGAAATCCGAGGTAGTGGAATATATTGAAGATCTTAACCGAAAGGCGAGGCTTGCATCCGAACAGGCGGAATTTGAAATAACAAGACTTGAATCCGAGGTTGCAGAGCTTGAGCTCAGATCTAATGAATATGAATCGTTAAAAGAGAAATACGAAAAAGCAGATGCCGAAAGAAAGATGCTGGAAGATGATGTGCAGAATCAGCGTGCTCTCATCGAAAAGCTTCAAAACGAGCTTGACCGTCTTTCTGAAATGGAGAAGGATTACGAGTCATATAAAGAAAAGGCAAAAAAGTTTGAAGAAGATAAACAAAATTCCGGTGGCATTCTGGAGCGCGCCAAGGCAGAATCCGCAAAGATAATTGCAAATTGCAATGCTGAGGCAGCAGAGATCATTCGCTCAGCAAAAGAGTCTGCGCGTGCCAAAGCGGAACAGATTCTTGAGGAAAGCGAAAAGCAGGTTGCCGAGAATATACGCAAGGTAAAATATCTTTATAAGCGCCGTGATGAACTTCTTTCTGCTTTTGAAAAGGTGAAGGACGCAGCGGGCGGCTTTTACGATAACATTGCAAGTACTCTTTCAAAAAGTTCTGATGACTGAGGTGGCATATGGCAGTTTACCATTTGAACACGCAGGAACTTTGCAGCTTTTCATCGAAGTTGTGTGCGGGTGACGAGGTTTTCCTTTCGGGGACTGTTTATACCGCAAGGGATGCGGCACATAAAAAAATAATGCAGCTTATAAACGAGGGTGCACCGCTTCCTTTTGAAATTTGCGGTGCATGTATATATTATGCGGGTCCCACACCATCCCGTCCGGGTATGCCCATAGGCTCGTGCGGACCAACTACTTCTTCACGAATGGATGTTTTTGCGCCAAAACTCCTTGATATGGGTCTATGTGCCATGATAGGCAAAGGGGGACGTTCAGAGGAGGTCGTAAATGCAATAGTTCGCAATGGTGCCACATATTTTTGTTCTATCGGCGGTGCGGGTGCACTTGCTGCCATGTGTATAAAAAAGTGTGAGGTCGTGGCATTTGAGGAGCTTGGGTGCGAATCTGTGAAAAGGCTTGAGTTTTCCGAATTTCCCGTATACACAGCGATCGACTGCCGTGGCGGTTCTTTATTCAGCAATTAAATATGTATGGAGCTGTAAAGACTTTTGGTGTTTGCAGCTCCGTTTAATTTGCGGTTTTTGTGCTCAAGTAAAAAACTATGCATTTATTGCAGATTTCTTGATGCATTATTTTTTATTTACCGCATTTTTCAATGTGTTTATAGCGTCGGATAATGTTCCGACTTTATCTATAAGTCCTATTTCCACGGCTTTGGCACCGTCTATCACTGTTCCGATGTCGGCAACAAGTTCATCTGTCTCAAGCATCAGTTTTTTCAACACGTTTTCATCGACATGGGAGTTTCGCGTTATAAAATTTATGATTCTCTCCTGCATTCGCGAAAAATAGTTGAACGCCTGCGGCACACCTATCACAAGTCCATTCATTCTTACGGGATGTATGGTCATGGTGGCAGATGGTACAATAAAAGAAGTTTTGGCAGAAACTGCAAGCGGCACACCGATGGAATGTCCGCCACCCAGTACCAGCGAGGCGGTGGGTTTGCTCATGCCGGATATCATTTCTGCAATGGCAAGTCCCGCTTCTACATCGCCGCCCACGGTGTTTACAAGAATAAGCAGTGCGTCGGTGTCATCGTTTTCCTCCACTTCCACAAGCTGTGGGAGAATGTGTTCGTATTTTGTGCTTTTAGTCTGAGCCGAAAGGGCATAGTGCCCCTCAACTTGGCCCGCTATGGTAAGTGTCTGTATAGTTATATTTCCGTTCTTTGTTTTAATAGCTCCGCTTTCCGAAATGTTGCGGAGCTTTATGTTTTGCTTTTCCTGTTCATAAAGCTCGGATGCTGTTTTATCCTCATCAGGCGGAAGTTCTGCGGGGAGAGGCTGATTATTTTTTTGTTTTTCGTTGTTTTTCATAATATATTCTCCATAAATAAATCCCGATGGGATATTGTCGCATATAGTCTGTGCATATATGCAATAAATATTCCCGTCGGGATAGTTATGATTATATATTATTATTTATCTTGCAAAGAATGCAGTGAATGCCTTGTATGCTGAGTAAAGGTCGGCTTTCGAAATTATTTCATAAGGTGCGTGCATGGAAAGTACCGCAACTCCAACGTCAACGGTTTCGATATTCTTTTCAGCGATGATAAGGGCAACCGTTCCTCCGCCGCCCTGGTCTACTTTTCCAAGCTCTCCCGTCTGCCAGGTGACACCTGCATTATCAAAAATGCTGCGTATCTCAGCCATATATTCTGCCGAAGCATCATTTGTGGAGGATTTGCCTCTGGAACCTGTGAATTTTGTAACGCATACACCGCAGTTTATGAAAGCGGAGTTTTTGGATTCATAAACTTCCGCATAATTGGGGTCAAAGCAAGCATTCACGTCTGCGGAAAGGCATCTGGAATTTGAAACTGCTTTTCTGTAATTTGCGCCCATGTTTGTGCAAAGCTCTATGAGCATATTGTCAAAGGCTTCAGAGTGCATACCGGTGTTGCCGTTGCTTCCCGTTTCTTCTTTATCTGCAAGAATTGTCACAAGGGTATTTTTAGGGGTCTTCTTTCCCGCTTCAACGGCCGCTGTGAGAATGGGGTACGCGCATACTCTGTCATCGTGGCCGTAGCCGCATATCATGCTGCGGTCAAAGCCGAGATCGCGCGCTTTTTCAGCGGGAACAAGAGTGAGCTCTGCAGAAATAAAATCTTCTTCAATTATTCCGTAGGTCTTGTTGAGGATGGAAAGTACATTGAGCTTGATGCTGTCCTTTCCTTTTTCACCCTCAAAAGGAGTGGAGCCGATGAGAACATTCAAGCCTTCACCTGTGATCGCTTTGCCAAGAGTCTTGGCATACTGGTCTGCTGCAAGGTGGGGGAGAAGATCGGTTATGCAGAAAACGGGATCATCGGCTTTTTCACCCACGCATATGTCTATTTTTTTGCCATCCTTAAGCACAACGGTACCGTGGAGAGCGAGCGGAAGGGTTACCCACTGATACTTTTTGATACCGCCGTAATAGTGAGTTTTGAAGAAAGCCATGCCGCCTTC
The DNA here is from genome assembly GCA_017549405.1 of Clostridia bacterium. GTDB lineage: Bacteria > Bacillota > Clostridia > Oscillospirales > CAG-382 > UMGS1052. The sequence goes on from JAFYUY010000042.1 coordinate 5,776, forward strand.
CTCGTATACGGGACACTGTTTAAGGTCGATTCGGGGACTGTCGATATGAGCTGCTGCAATGTTTATGCCGTTTTCAATATTCTCACTTCCGATTACGGCAAGGTAAATGGCTTTTCCGCGGTTGTTGAAGTATATCTTATCGCCTGCGGAATATTTTTTTCCGTATTCAAAGGCGCGAAAATCGTTTTCTTCGGCATATTTTACCGCATAATTTACTGCTTCACGTTCGGTTTTTGCTGTGTTGAGGAAGTTTTTGTATCCTTCTGCATAACTGTTGATCTTTTTGACTTCTGCTGCCTTTATGTCGCAAAGTGCGTTTTTGCGTTCATAAAAAAGCTGCTCTTTAAGAAGCTCGGAAGCCGACTTTTCTTTTTTTGCCATGTTTCTTTTGTCCTTTCGCATTTATATTAGTTTATATGTGTTTCAATAATACTTTCGGTGTTTTGTGATTCCGTAAAATAAAGGCGCTCATATAGAGAGGCTCTTTCTGATACTTTTACGACGTATTCCCGTGTTTCTTTATACGGTATATTTTTAAGCCTTCCGTTGTTATTATGTTCGTTTGTGGAAAGCCATTCATTAACCTTTCTTCTGCCGGCATTGTAAGCGGCAAATACAGTGTCCCATGACTGATACTCATTGTGCAACAGGCTCAGAAAATATGTGCCGTAGCGTATATTGGTATCGGGGTCGTACAGCAGAAGACTGTTGTCATCACCGCCTGTTTTCGAACAAAGCCAGCTGAAAGTATCGGGCGTTATCTGCATAAGACCTATTGCGCCGCGGTGGGAAACTGCATCGGGCACAAAGGAGCTTTCGGTTTTAATGACAGCATATATTATGGGTTGCGGTACTCCGTAAAATTCGGAATATTTTTCAACCTCGGCACTGTATTTTACGGGATTCAGTTTTTTCTGTACCGAATCTGTAATGTTGCCGGAAAATGTGGCGATCATTGCGGAGAGAACGAGAATGACAATGATAACAAGGGTTTTTTTCATATATTTCCTCGTGTGGGTGTTGTTATTCCGATATCGGAAAAGAAGCCGTATACTTTGTCTGATAGCTCTTCTTCCGAATCGTTGTTATAAATTATATGAGTGCAATTATCTATAAAGAACTTGTCGCTCTTTTGTGACGAAAGCCTTTTTTCCGCATATTCGCGTGTTATACCATCGCGGGAGATTATGCGGATTATACGTTCATTCTCGTCACATACAATGGCAACGGTGTTGTGGCATAGTGCATTTTCTCCGCTTTCGAAGAGTTGAGGGGCATCTATGACTGCTGCGGTATATCCTTTGCTTTTACATTCCTCAAGCCAGTTTTCAACATATGCGGTAATGTATTTGTGCGTTATGGAATTGAGAGCGCAAAGATTGTCTTTGTCGGAAAAGGCTATATTTCCCAGAGCTTTGCGGTTGAGCGTACCGTCGGAGTTGAGAATGCTTTCGCCAAAGTGTTGCGTAAGCTCAGAAAGGCACGGCGTGCCTTTTTCCACAACTTTACGGGCAACAAGGTCGGTATCAAGGCAGGGAATACCGCAGTTTTCGGCAGCCTTGCAAAACGCTCCCTTGCCTGAGCCGCTTCTGCCGGTAAGACCTATTATTTTCATGATCATAGTACCTTAAAGATTTATTATACTGTAAGCCGAAGCTTTCAAAAGACGGTTGAATACGGCAAGATTAAGTCCGCTTTTATCGCCCGTGATGTGCACATAAACATTTTGAAGCCCCTCGATTTCGTCTGTTGAGCGAAGGTGGGCAAAAATGTGCTGGGCATGGGATGCGGCATCGCAGGATCTTCCGATATCAAAAACATTTTTGGAAAGAATTTGCGGAATATCCTCGGAAAAAGCAAGGATGGCGCAGTTTTCTTCCTGCTGTTTGCTTTTGAAAAATGATATTACTTTGCTTTCTTCTCCGCAGATAAGCGAAACTTTTGCGCGGGGGGCATAGTGCTTGTATTTCATTCCGGGCGCAGAAGCTGTATCTCCTGGCTTCATTTCAGAAAGAACAGCGTCGGAAACATCCACCTTTCCCAATTTTTCGCAAAGCATTTCGTAGGTTATTCCTCCGGGACGGAGAAGCATTGGAGTTTCCTTTACAAGGGAAACGATCGTTGATTCAAGACCTACGTTTGTGCATCCTGCAGATATTATAACATCGACCTTTCCGTCAAGATCGGCAATTACATGCTGTGCACACGTGGGACTGGGTCTTCCCGAAATGTTTGCAGACGGTGCCGCCACGGGAACTGCGCACAGCTCAAGAAATTTGTTTGCCACAGGGTGCGAAGGAACGCGCACACCGACGCTTTTTAGTTTTGCGGTCACAACATCGGGAATATTGCTTTTTTTGTTCAGCACCGCGGTAATGGGACCCGGGAAAAAACAAGATATCTTTTCAAGGAAAATGTTGTTTTTTGCATCGCAGTAATTCTCTGCTTTTTCGATACTGTCGAGATGTATTATAAGCGGATTGTCCTGGGGACGTCCTTTTGCTCTGAAGATATCGGAAACGGCATTCTCGTCAAGGGCATTGGCGCCGAGTCCGTATACTGTTTCCGTGGGGAAACATACTGTGCCTCCGCGGCGGATGATATCTGCGGCAAATGAGAGCTTGCTGATATCTTCGTCACAAAGAGCGGGACTTATTTCGAGTATTCGTGTATTTTCAAGTATCATAATAAGTATTTCTCTTTCGCGGTTTAAAATTCGCTGTTTTTGAGTCTTTCCGTGCGGTCGGCTGTCAAAAGGGCTTCTATAACTTCATCAAGCTTGCCGTCCATTATGGAATCAAGAGAATAAAGGGTAAGACCTATCCTGTGGTCGGTAAGACGTCCCTGGGGAAAGTTATAGGTGCGTATACGCTCACTTCTGTCGCCACTGCCCACCTGACTCTTGCGTTCGCTGGCAATGGCTTTTTCCTGTTTTTCACGTTCTGCAGAAAGTAGTTTCGAACGCAGCATCTTCATGGCTTTATCACGGTTTTTGAATTGGCTTCGCTCATCCTGACATTCCACCACAAGACCTGTGGGTTTATGGGTTATGCGTATGGCGGAATCGGTCTTGTTTACGTGTTGTCCGCCCGCGCCTCCGCTTCGGAATGTATCGATTTCAAGGTCGTTCGGGTCGATCTGAACATCTACTTCCTCGGCTTCGGGAAGCACCGCCACCGTTACTGCGGAAGTGTGTATTCGTCCCTGAGTTTCGGTTTCGGGTACGCGCTGAACTCGGTGAACACCGCTTTCAAATTTGAAGGTGGAATATGCGCCTTCGCCTTCCACAAGAAAGCTTATTTCCTTGAATCCGCCGAGTCCCGTCTCATTTGCGTTTAAAAGCTCGCATTTAAACGATTTTGTTTCGGCAAACATGGAATACATACGATAAAGACTTCCCGCAAAGAGCGCCGCTTCATCGCCGCCCGTGCCCGCACGTATCTCCACTATTACATTTTTATCGTCGTTTTCGTCTTTTGGCAGAAGAAGCACTTTAAGTTCTCCCTCAAGTGTCAAAAGCTTTTCTTTGTTTTCTTTTATTTCCGCCTCGCAAAGCTCGCATATCTCGGGCTCGGTGCTTTCATCAAGCAACTCTTTTGCCGATATAATATCATTTTCGCACTTTTTGTATTCACGGTATTTTTCAATAACCGGCATAAGAAGCTTGTGTTCTTTCATGAGCTTCTTGAACATTTCGGTGTCGGAAATTATCTCGGGCTTTGAAAGATCGAGGGTTATTGCTTCAAATTTCTTTTCGGCATCAATAAGGTTTTCAAACATTTATATATTCTCCGTGGAACTGCCTGCGGGGTTTCCGCTTATGACAGATTTGATATTTTTTTCAAGCTTTACTCTGGGCAACGTAACGTCGTGACCGCATACCGTGCATACCATACGAATATCACTACCCACTCGCAATACGCGGAATTGCTTTGCATCGCGGGAACAAGCGTGGTTTTTTTTCATCACAAGAATGTCGCCAACGGCGAATACTTTAGGGAGCTGCGGCACAATTATGCCTCCTTTAATTTGTATTAATTTATTCTACCACAAAATAACCTCCGTGTAAATAGTAAATGCGGAAACTGTTTGAAATTTTACGATTTTTATATAATGCATTTTCTTTATATTGACAAAATCGGTTTCAAGTGATATAATTTGAAATTGAAAATCAATTTCAAATTCGGAGAATAACATGGAAAGTCAGTCGGGATATAAAACAAAGCAAAAGGAACTTATAGAGCAATGTGCGGCAAAAATGGGCGCTTCGCATTTTACTGCAGACGAAATATGCGAAATGCTCGATACGTGCGGGACTCATGTGGGGAAAGCCACGGTTTACAGACATCTTGAACGAATGCTTGCGGAGGGTGCTGTCAGAAAGTACAGTATAGACGGCAAAAGCGGTGCGTGCTATCAGTATGCAGGCGGTGCTGCGTGCGAGCATTTTCATCTGAAATGCACTTTGTGCGGTAAGCTCATCCACGCGCAGTGCTCGTTTCTCGACAGACTGTCCTCTCACGTGGAATATGAACACAACTTTAAAATCGACGGTTCGCGCACGGTCTTTTACGGTGTGTGCGGTGAATGTGCGGGTGTTGATATTTCAGGCAAACCTGCGTGCAGATGCAAAGCCCATCTTTAAGGAGCAATATCGATGAAAAAATATTTTGCGGTGCTTTTAGCACTTGTATCCGTTTTTACTGCTTGTTCGTGTATGCGCGAAGAAAACCCGGAAAACGGGAAAATAAAGGTCGTTGCAACACTTTTTCCCCAATATGATTTTGCAAGGCAGATAGCGGGGGATAAGGCGGAGGTTTCTCTGCTTCTGCCCCTTGGTGCGGACAGTCATTCCTTCGACCCGTCAATACGTGATCTTATGAAGATAAAAGAATCGGATGTTTTTATATATACAGGTGATGCTATGGAAAATTGGGCATCCGGTTTCATATCGGCTTTGTCCGAGGATTGTGAGATACTTGATGTTTCGGGTGCGGTGGAGCTTCTTTGCGTCGACGGTCATTCCCACTCTCACGGAGAGGAACATACAGATGCCGATCCTCACATATGGACAAGCCCCGAAAATGCTGTACTTATAACTACCCATATCCTTTCCGCAATGTGCAATGCAGACCCGGAAAATGCCGAGTATTATCAGAAAAATGCCACGGCATATATAGGTCAGCTGACAAAACTTGATGATGATATACGCGAGGTTGTTGACAGTTCGGCAAACAAAAAGCTTTATTTTGGCGGAAAGTTTTCGTTTTTGTATTTTACAGAGCATTACGGACTTGAATACATGTCACTTTACGATTCCTGTTCTGAATCCGCAGAGCCCGGAGCAAAGCGTCTTACCGAGATGGTAAACGAGATGACAGAAAACAGCATTCCCGCCATACTCTATCCGGAATTATCCGAGCCCAAGGCTGCGCGTGCGGTGTCCGAGCGCACGGGTGCAAAACCGTTGTTGTTTCATTCGTGCCACAATCTTTCCGTAGATGATTTTTCTGCGGGTAAAACTTATATTTCGATAATGTACGAAAATCTTGAAAATCTTAAGGAGGCTTTGTCTTGAGCGTTATTTTGAAGGCGGAGCACATATGCGTGGCATATGAAGGCAAAAAAGTGGTTGACCATGTAAGCTTTGAAGTGGAGCACGGAGATTATCTTTGTATCGTCGGCGAAAACGGTACGGGTAAAAGCTCCCTTGTGAAAGCAATGCTTGGGCTTGTGCCCACATGCTGCGGCAAAGCAGTGTTCAACCTTAAGGACGGCAAGCGCCGCATAGGCTATATGCCACAGCAGCTTGATGAACAGAAAAGCTTTCCCGCAACTGTTGCGGAAACTGTGATTTCGGGGTGTCTCTCGGGTATGAGGTTTCCTAAAATATACGGCAAAAAAGAAAAACAGACTGCCGAAGAATATATGAAGTATCTTGATATTTATGAGCTTCGCCATAAATCTGTGGGTGAGCTTTCGGGCGGACAGCGACAAAGAGTTTTTCTTGCACGCGCACTGTGTGCCGCAGATGAGATACTGGTGCTTGATGAGCCGGTGAGCGGGCTTGACATAAATGCTGCAAAGGATCTTTATTCCTGTCTTGAAAAGCTAAACCGCGAAAAGGGAATAACCGTTGTTATGATCTCACATGATATGCAAAGCGCCATGAAATATGCCACAAAGATACTTCATCTTGATAAAAAGCTGTTGTTCTGCGGCAAAAAAGAAGATTATCTTCTTTCGGTACATTCAAAAAAATTACTTATGTGACGGAGAAAAACAATGGAGCTTTTAACTTTGGTATTCAGCGATTCCCATATCCTGCGGTGTACCGCCGTGGGGATCCTTGTGTCTTTGTGTGCGGCACTTCTCGGTGTCTGCCTTGTCCTCAAAAGATATTCTATGATAGGTGATGGACTTTCACACGTGGCTTTTGGTGCGCTCAGCATTTCGTTTGCTTTAAATCTTGCTCCCCTTGCAGTTACCATACCGGTTGTAATGATAACTGCGTTTGTGCTTTTGAGACTTTCGGACTCGGGAAAGATAAAAGGCGATTCCGCAATAGCACTTATTGCCAGCACATCGCTTGCGGCAGGCGTTGCGGCTGCAAGTCTCGGCGGCGGTGGGCAGATAGATGTGAACAGTTATATGTTTGGCAGTATTCTTCTTGTGGGAAAAGAAGAATTTTTGATATGCCTGCCTCTTGCAATAGTTGTGCTGGCTGTTTTTGTGCTGTGTTATCACGACATATTCCTCGTTACTTATGATGAGGATTTTGCCAGAGCATCGGGCACAAATGCTGCGGCGTATAAAACACTTATCGCTTTGCTTACTGCACTTGTGGTGGTTATAGGAATGCGCATAATGGGCACACTTCTCATCTCGAGCCTTGTGATTTTCCCAGCCCTTACGGCAATGCGCGTGTTCAAAAGTTTTCGCGGAGTTATAATATGCGCAGGGTTCACTTCGGTTTTTGCTTTCCTTCTCGGACTTTTGATATCTTTTGCCGCAGAGCTTCCCACCGGTTCCAGCATCGTGCTTGCCGATGCGGTAATATTCGCTTTGTTTTTTATGGTTGGCAAAGTGCTTAAAAGAAGCTGACAGGTGATCCCGGCAAGCTGTATTACCTGAAAATGCTTGTTGACAAATAATGCTTGCGGCATTATAATATTTATGCGGCATCTTGTCGCATTGCAATAAAGGAACATGAAAGGAATGATTCCTGTGTCGGAACAGAAAAATATTATAGACCTTAACCCCATATTCAAAGGTGATGCAAAGAATATTGATTTTTCTTTTGAATTCTCGCCGGAATGTATGGATGAAGATGTGAACTTCAAAAAGCCCGTTTCCGTTACGGGAAAGGCTTACGAAAAGGCGGCGGCATCAAGAAATTCCGAAAACCTTGTTATGGCGGAATTTATACTGCGTGGGGAATATACCGCACTGTGCTCAAGATGCCTTGAGGAGGTTCCGGTAAATTTTGAATATACTGCGGAATATGCCGTGGCACCCGAACTTCAGAATGAAGAAGAATCTTCCGTTATGCTTGCACCGGCAGGTATTCTTGATATAGGGGAGGCGGCAGATGCACTTTTCTTTATGAATCTTCCGTCAAAACATCTGTGCAAAGAAGACTGTAAAGGTATATGTCAGGGGTGCGGAAAGAGCTTAAATACCGAAAAATGTACTTGTTCGGGAAAAAATATTAATCCAAGGCTCGCAGTTTTAAAAAAATTACTTGACAAACAGGAAAATTAATAGTATAATAACAACATATGTGAGTTTGCGGAGCAAAAAATGCTCATGAGTTCCGCGATCCATACATTTTGTTTTACATTTTGTGATTATATAAGGAGGTCGTAAAGATGGCAGTACCGAAGAGAAAAGTATCCAAAGCAAGAAGAGACAAGAGACGCAGCAATGTTTGGAAGCTTGAGATTCCCGGCTTCACAAAGTGCCCCAAGTGCGGCGAATATAACCTTTCGCACAGAGTTTGCAGAAACTGCAAAACCTATGCCGGTAAGGATTATTCCGGAGCAAAGGTCGAAGAAGCTCAGGCATAAGCTTGTTTTATGCCGTTTGCAAACGATACAGCAGAATGAAAAATGGGAAGGAAAGAATTATCGCTCCTTCTCTTTTTTGTTATTGAAAAACTTGTTACAATAAGCAGCAGGAGGTGTTTTCCATGGTGACCGTAAAGGGTGTTGAAAGCGGGTCTTACGCCGCAAAAGCGGGAATATTGGGCGGTGATACCCTTGTTTCCGTCAACGGAAACGAGATTGTGGATGTGCTTGATTACCGCTATTATACTACCGAAAAAAAGCTCACACTGGCACTTATCCGCGGAGAAAGTGCAATTTCGGTAAAAATAAATAAAAAAGACGAGTACGATGAACTTGGTCTTGAATTTGAAACATACCTTATGGACAAACAGCATTCCTGCAAAAATGGCTGTATTTTCTGCTTTATAGATCAGAATCCCAAGGGGATGAGGGAAACCATATATTTCAAGGACGACGATTCCAGAATGTCGTTTTTTTACGGTAACTATGTTACGCTAACAAATCTTTCCGACGAAGAAGTCGAAAGAATTATAAAAATGCGCATATCTCCCGTAAACATTTCCGTTCACACCACAGACCCCGAGCTTCGCGTTAAAATGATGAAAAATAAGAACGCAGGCGAATGTCTTAAATATCTCAAAAGATTTTACGATGGCGGTATCTGCATGAACTGTCAGATAGTTCTGTGCAAAAATGTAAACGATGGTAAACAACTTGAAAAATCATTGCGGGAGCTTTCGGAGTATTTCCCGTATGTTCAGAGCATTGCCGTTGTTCCCGCAGGACTTACCGCTCACAGAAAGGGGCTTTATGAGCTTGAAAGCTTTAACAGTGAAGACTGCTCGGATGTTATAAAGCTTATCGATTCTGTTGGTGCGGAAAATCTTGAAAAGCACGGGTGCCGCCTGTGCTATGCCTCCGATGAATGGTACATAAATGCAGGAATTCCTTTACCCGATGAAGATTATTACGAAGATTATCCGCAGATAGAAAATGGTGTGGGAATGATACGTTCCATGGAAAATGAGATAGATGCGGAAATTAAAGCTCTTGTTGATGAAGACTTTACTCTTTCGGAGCGCAGAAATGTTTCTGTTGTAACGGGAGAGGCGGCGTACGATTTTATTAAAAAATCTGTTGAAAAACTGACAAAAAAATGGTATAATCTTAACTGTAACGTATATAAGGCGAAAAATCACTTTTTCGGTGGCGGAGTTACCGTGGCGGGACTGCTCACGGGAAGCGATCTTCTGCGGGCTCTTGAGGGAAAAGAACTCGGAGATACGCTGTTTATACCTTCTGTTATGCTGCGCCACGAGGGAGACAAATTCCTTGATGATATAACGCTCAGCGAACTGTCGCAAAAGCTTGGCACGGAGATAGTACCCGTAAGCTCCGACGGTGCGGAATTTGCAGACAAAATCCTGGGTTATTGAAAGGCAGGTTCATAATATATATGTCAAAACCAATAGTTGCAATAGTCGGTCGTCCAAATGTCGGCAAAAGCACTTTTTTCAACAAACTGTGCGGAAAGCGCATTTCGATTGTGGAGGATACCCCGGGCGTTACCCGTGACAGAATCTATTTTGAGACCGAGTGGGCGGGCCGTTCCCTCATGATGATAGACACGGGCGGAATAGAACCCGAAAATACCGACATTATTATGTCGCATATCAAAGCTCAGGCTCAGATCGCCATTGACAGCGCAGATGTTATAATATATATGTGCGATTTCAAGGCGGGTGTTACCGCAGATGACCGCGAGCTTGCCCTTATGCTCAGAAAAAGCAAAAAGCCAATAGTTCTTGCCGTTAATAAAATGGATAAGATAGGATCTACTCCCGCAGAATTCTACGAATTTTACGAACTGGGACTTGGCGACCCCATAGCTCTTTCTTCCGTTCACGGAACGGGAAGCGGGGATGTTCTTGAAAAAGTTTGCGAATATCTCGGAGAAAGTGTTGAGGAAGACGACGAGGACGACTACGTAAAAGTTGCTGTAATAGGACGCCCCAACGCGGGCAAGAGCTCGCTTGTGAACCGAATACTCGGTGAAGAACGTATGATAGTTTCGGATATGGCTGGAACCACGCGTGATGCCATAGATTCAAAGGTCGAGAATGACTACGGAAAATTTGTTTTTATCGACACGGCGGGTATACGCAAAAGCGGCAAGATCGAAGATAATATCGAACGATACAGCGTTTTCCGTGCACAGCTTGCGGTGGAACGTGCAGATGTATGTGTTATTATGATAGATGCCACGGAAGGCGTTACGGCACAGGATGAGCGTGTGGCGGGTATTGCCCACGAAAACGGTAAGCCGTCGGTAATTGTTATAAATAAATGGGATCTTGTGGAAAAAGACGGTAAAACACTTGACAATATGCGCAAGGACGTTTATGCGGCACTTTCATATATGACATATGCCCCCGTGCTCTTTATTTCCGCCAAGACCGGACAGCGTGTGGACAGAATTTTTGAGCTTGTGAATTACGTGAACGATCAGTCGCAGATGCGTATTTCCACCGGTATGCTCAATGATGTGCTCAACGATGCCATAACAAGAGTTCAGCCTCCGTCCGATAAGGGAAAACGCCTTAAGATCTATTATATGAC
>JAFYUY010000043.1 GCA_017549405.1 Clostridia bacterium
ATCCCTTATCGGTGTTATGCTCAAAAATCCGTCCGACAGCGCAACTCTCACCTTTGCGGGAGATGGTGCGTGCGGCAAGATAATTGCCGTATCTGATTATTACGGAAATGTAAAGGGATATATAGAAAATCCCACGGCAGACCTGCCACTCAATTCCTCGGGAAAGCTTGACGTTGCCGGTGCTGTCGGCAAAGGCAATATGTATCTCATCCGCGATGTGGGCGAGCGCGAGCCCTATGTGGGACTCACTCCCATAATATCGGGCGAGATTGCCGAAGATGTTACGGGATATTTCGCCAACAGCGAACAGATTCCCACAGTTTGCGGACTGGGTGTTCTTATAGAAAAAGACTATACCTGTAAAGCCTCGGGCGGATTTATGATCCAGCTTTTACCCGGTGCCGACCCCGAACTTATCACAAAGCTCGAACAGCGCCTTGCTCTTGTATATTCCGTATCCGCCTTTTTTGACCGCGGTCTTACCGATGTCGAAATAATAAAAGAGCTTATGGGCGACATTCCCTTCGATATTTTCGACGAAAACGAAACAGACTATATCTGCGACTGCTCACGCGAGCGCACGGAAAAAGCACTTTACAGTCTGCCCGTAAAAGATCTTGATGAAATGATTGCAGACGGCAAGGAAATAGAAATGAACTGCCGCTTCTGCGACAAAAAATACATCTTCACGGTAGAAAGACTTATCGAGCTGAGGGATAAAAAACGATGAACACTCCCGAAAAATACAATGAAGATCATACCGATCTTGAAAACCAGATAAAATATACCGAAAAAGTCCGCGAAATTCTTGCCGCAAAAAAGAGAATAAACAAGGCTTGTATAATAACATTCGGATGTCAGCAAAACGAAGCAGACAGCGAGCGGCTAATGGGTCAGGCGATATCCATGGGATATATCAAAACAGATATTCCCGACGAAGCCGACCTGATAATATACAACACCTGCGCCGTGCGCGAGCACGCGGAACTGCGTACGCTTTCACGCACGGGTGCTCTTAAAAAATTAAAAGAGAAAAACCCCAATCTTGTCATCGGTCTGTGGGGATGTATGGTAACACAAAACCACAGAATGAACGACATTAAAATGAAATACCCATACGTGGATTTTGTTGCGGGCACCAATATGCTTCACCGCCTGCCCGAGATCCTTTGCGATGTGATGGTAAGCGGCAGACGTCGATACTACGTGAACGAAGAACCCGCAGTCACCGTGGAAAATGTTCCGGTTTGCAGAAACAGCAATCTCAAGGCTTATGTTTCGGTAATGTACGGCTGCAACAACTTCTGCACTTACTGCGTTGTCCCGCATGTGCGTGGCAGAGAACGCAGCAGGCAAAAAGAACATATTCTCGACGAGGTGCGCGGACTCATAAAAAACGGATGCAAAGAGATAACACTTCTCGGGCAAAATGTAAATTCATACGACCCCGGGAACGGTTACCGTTTTCCCGACCTCATAAACGAAATATGTGCGCTGGACGGTGATTTCACTCTGCGCTTCATGACTTCCCACCCAAAAGACGCATCAGACGAGCTGCTAAACGCAATTTCTCATAATCCCAAAGTAGAACGGCATTTTCATCTTCCGATGCAGTCGGGAAGCACCGAGATACTTCGTCGTATGAACCGCAAATATACAGCTGAGCAATATCTTGACCTTGCCCGCAGAATAAAAAGTGCCGTCCCCGATATTGCCCTTACCACCGATATAATCGTAGGATTCCCGGGAGAGACCGAGGAGGATTTTGAAAAGACTCTTGACATTGTACGTGAGCTGAGGTTTGATTCCATTTTCGCATTTATATATTCCCCGCGCGTGGGCACTCATGCTGCGCAGATGGAAGATCCCGTAACTTATGAGCAGAAAACCGCACGCATGGCGCGTCTGCTTGAAATGCAGACCCAGATATCTGCCGAGATAAATGCCTCATTCATAGGCAAAACAGTAACCGCTCTGTGCGACACAAGAGAAAAAATGCAAAACGGTCTTTTTGCCGCAAGAACATCTTCCGGAAAGCTTGTGTTTTTCGAATCAGAGCTTTGCGGAGACGAGCTTTACGGGAAAACAATAGAAATAAAAATATCACGATCCACCGCCGCTCAGATATACGGCACCAAAGTTTAAAAATTAATTAACATAAAGAAAGGCAAAAACTATGGAAATCATCGAACTTTCAAGAAAATTAGGAGAAGCATTAAGAAACAGCGAGGAATTCGCAAAATATCAGGCAGCGCGCGAAAAGTGCCGTGAAAACCACGAGCTTGAAGAAAAGATCAACGAATTCAAGGTTCAGAAAAGAATATACGACACAGAAGACGCAAGAGAAAACCACGACGAGGACATGCTTGCCGTAATAAAACAGCGCCTCGACGAGCTCTATGAAGAGATCAATTCAACAGAAACCATGAAAGAATTCAATGCCGCAGAAGATAATTTCAATATCCTGCTCAACGCTGTAAATCTCACCATAACATCCTACATTTCCGAACAGCCCCAGGCTGCGGAAGGCGCATGCACACACGACTGCAGC
>JAFYUY010000044.1 GCA_017549405.1 Clostridia bacterium
GGTAGAGCGCATCCTTGGTAAGGATGAGGTCGCCGGTTCAACTCCGTTCATCAGCTCCAAAATCCACCCGTCAGGGTGGATTTTTCTTTTTTCTTATCTGTTTTCGCCGAATATTGTAACGGCGGAGGCAGATATTTTTTTTGACGGAGAATATCCAAAAAGCGAAACAAAGCTTCTGTAAAATGTGGAATACTCGGAAAATCCCATTTCTCTGTATATCTCCGTGGGTCTTGCACCGCGCATAATGGCTTTGCGTGCCGCAAGAAGGCGTTTGTCTGTTATGTATTTTTTCGGTGTGGTTCTTAACTGTTCCCTGAAAATCGAATAAAGATAGCTTTCGGTTATATAAAGCGCATCACTTATTTCCGAAACCTTTCCTATTGTAAAAAGGTTATCGTTAATATAGGATATTGCCCTGGAAAGAAGCGGTGAAAATGAGCTTTGGGAACCGGTTTTGGGCGTTTCAATTACCGAAAGATTATAAAATATCTCCCTTAAGAGCATCGTGGCAAGCTCATAAAAGCTTTCCTTCGGGAAATTCAGGCAATAATAATCAAGCTTTTTAATAATTTCGGGGATCACTCCGTCTCTGGCGCAGCCCACAACCGCTGTGGATTCAAAAATATCCGCTCCGTCAATTCCTTTTATTATCTCGGGATCAAACATAAGCACATAACGCTCGTATTCCGCCGAAAGGTCGGGGTCTACGCGGTGATAGACGGATGGCTTTACATATACAAGGTCGTTTTTGTGTAACGTATACATCTTGCCCTCCACCATCTGTTTTGCGCTTCCGTGCACAAAAAACATAAGCTCGGAAACACTGTGAGTGTGCAGCGTGAAAAACTCCGGCTCGCTTCCCGTGGACAGCGAATGATGGTATATCAGCTTTTTGGATTTGTATTCGGCAATAACAGGCATTAGATTCCTTCCTTTGCAATCTGTTTTTTATAATTATAAGTCATCAGTTCAGTATTTGCAATGTCAAATTGTAAATTTCGGTATTTACATTTCAAAAAATAAACTGTATAATGAAATCATAACAATATTTATTTCAATAAATATAAAGGAGTGCGATTCAAAATGAAAAAGCTCAGACTTGCAATAATCGGTCAGGGACGAAGCGGAATGCTCATCCATGGCAAATACTACACAAGCGAAGCCAACAAATACTATGACGTATGCTATGTGGCGGATTTTGATGAAAACATGCGCGAAAAGGCAAAGAAGCTTTATCCCGGATGTGAGACACTTGCCGACTGGCGCGAGATATTCGACAAGGACGTAGATATCGTTGTTAACGCATCTTATTCCGAAATGCATTTTCCTATCACAAAGGAACTTCTTGAGCACGGCAAGAACGTGCTTGTGGAAAAGCCCTTCGGCAGAAACCTCTATGAATGCGATACACTTATAAAAACTGCAAAAGACAACGGTGTTTTGCTTGCAGTTTTCCAGCAGACATTCCTTGCACCTTTCTTTGTGGAGGCTAAAAAGCTCTGCGAAAGCGGAAAGCTCGGAAAAATAATGACAGTAAACATCAAATATAACGGATTCTCCCGCCGTTGGGACTGGCAGACATTGCAGAAAAAGCTTGGCGGAAGCGTTTACAACACAGGTCCTCATCCCATCGGAATGGCTTTGGGATTCCTCGATTTCGACCCGAATGCCGAAGTGGTTTTCTCCCGCCTCGGAATGGCTCTTACCAGCGGTGATGCCGAGGACTATGCAAAAATACTCATCACAGCACCTCAAAAGCCCCTTATTGACGTGGAAATAAGCGCTATTGATGCTTTCTCGGATTACAACCTTAAGATACAGGGAACTCTCGGCACTTTCAAGTGTACTACCACCAAATACACCTGCAAGTACATTACTCCCGGTGAAAATCCCGAACGCCCCTATATTGAGGAAAGCCTGCATGATGCAAACGGTGATCCCGCATATTGCGGCGAAAATCTTATAACTCATGAAGAAAGCGGAGATTTCTGCGGTACTGCATTTGATACAGCCACAGAACGTTTTTACGAAAATCTTTACTTTGCCATCACCGAAAAGGCTCCCCTTGCCATATCTCCCGAAGTTGCGGCGAGTGTTATAGGAGTTATCGAAAAGGTTCATGCCGAAACTCCCCTTAAGAGAATCTATTGAGGTATCACCATGTTTAAAACAGTAATTCTCGGATGCGAAAACTCCCATGCCGATTCTTTCCTCGACCTTATAGCAAATGATCCCGATTTTGCCGAGATAGAAGTCATTGGCATTTACAGTGACGAAGAGGAAAGCACAAAAAAGCTCCATGAACGCTTCAATGTCCCCGTAATGAGCTCGTTTGACGAGGCAGTCGGAAAAGTTGACGGTGTTATTGTCACCGCGCGCCATGGAAACAATCATCTTAAATACGCTCGTCCCTACATAGCAAAAGGTGTATCTTTCTTCATCGACAAGCCTTTCACCATTTGCCCTGCCGAAGGCGAGGAACTCGTAAAGCTTTTGGAAAGCTCCGGATGTCTTTTTACGGGCGGCTCCAGCCTTAAGCATTGCGAATTTGTGAAAGAGCTCAAAGCACAGCACAATGCAGATGAAAACGGCAAGACCGTCGGAGGCTTTGTGCGTGCACCCATAGATCGCGCATCTGTATACGGCGGTTTTTACTTCTATGCTCCTCACCTTGTGGAGATAGTTGCGGAAATTTACGGTGCACATCCCAAGAGCGTATGTGCCAATGAAAATGTCAACGGGATCTCAGCATTGTTCAGATACGATGATTTTGATGTTTCGGGAATGTATCTCGACAAGAACTACGTTTACTACGCCGCAAGACATTCCGAAAAAGGCGTTTGCGGCAAGGAATTTCCCGTGGACGCAAGCTGCTTCAAAGCGGAATTTGCGGAATTCCGGGACATTCTCTGCGGTAAAAGCTATGGTCAGGCCGCTTCCCGCATGATGGCACCCGTTTATATAATGAATGCGCTGGAAGAATCCATGAAAAACAACGGAAAAGAAATATCTGTGAGGTAACAATGGGAAAAATAATTCTTTCCGCCTTTGCGGACGAACATTCCGAAAGCTTTGAAAGCCAGCTTAAATTCCTTTCGGAGTCTGATATCGGCTTTATTGAAATACGCGGAGTTGACGGCAAAAATATTTCGGAGCTTAATTGCGACGAAGTAAAAAACTGCGCAGACACTCTTCAAAAATACGGCATAAAAGTTTCCTCAATAGGCTCCCCTTTGGGAAAGATCTCCATTGACGGTGATATCGAATGTCACATGGAAAAGGCAAAGCGCGTATTTGAAACAGCAAACACACTCTCCTGCACAAACTGCCGCGTTTTCAGCTTTTATATTCCCGAGGGAAAAACTCCTGATGAATGTTATGAAAAGGTTACCGAAGCGGTATCACGTATGCTTGATATTGCCGACAGCCATGGCATAACCCTTTGCCATGAAAACGAGCATGGCATATACGGAGAATCACCCGAGCGCGCAAAAAAGCTTATAGAC
>JAFYUY010000045.1 GCA_017549405.1 Clostridia bacterium
ACCCTGTCTCTGATTTAAAAGATACGCGCGAACTACGGAATGGATAACAGCTTCGTTCACTTCTGCGCCGAAAACGACATCAGAAAGTTCGATATTGCCCTTTTCCTTACCCGCCATATCGTATATTGCAACATTTGGCATTGTGTTTCCTCCTCCTCGGTTTATTTAACTGCCGAGCGGATAAATACGATACCGCCTCTGGCACCGGGAACAGCACCCTTGATTGCGATAAGATTCTTTTCCGCGTCGATCTTTACAACGCTCAGATTGAGTGTTGTAACCTGTTCATTACCGTACTGACCGGCCATCTTCTTGTTCTTGAAGATTCTGGCAGGGTCGATAACACCCATAGAGCCGGACTGACGATGTACAGGACCTGTACCGTGAGTCATTCTGAGTCTGTGGAGATTCCAACGCTTGATAGCGCCGGTGTAACCGTGACCCTTGGTGATGCCGGTAACGTCTACCTTTTCACCTGCTTCAAAGATGTCAGCCTTGATCTCGTCGCCCACATTTACGGAAGCGCAGTCATCGAGTCTGAATTCCTTGAGATGCTTTTTGCAGGAAACATTTGCTTTTGCAAAGTGTCCCTTAGCCGGCTTTGTGAGCTTCTTTTCAGCCACATCCATAAAGCCGAGCTGTACTGCATCGTAGCCGTCGTTTTCCTGTGTCTTCTTCTGAACAACAACGCAGGGACCGGCTTCAACTACAGTAACCGGAATGACATTTCCGTTTTCGTCGAAAATCTGTGTCATACCGAGTTTCTTACCGATAATACCTTTTTTCATTTCGTTTTCCTCCTTAGGTTATTGGTTGACCGTTTGGATTTATCCCAAAGGATAACGGGCAACATGACCTGTGATGCGAAAGGCATCACTGCGACGGTAAAAATCGCAGCTTATAATTTTATTTCAATCTCAACGCCTGCGGGAAGTTCGAGGCTCATAAGAGCTTCGATAGCCTTCTGTGAAGGATTCAAGATATCAATAAGTCTCTTGTGTGTACGGAATTCAAACTGTTCTCTGGCGTCCTTATACTTGTGTACCGCGCGGAGAATTGTTACGATCTCCTTGTCGGTAGGGAGCGGTATGGGACCGGAAACCTTAGCGCCGTTTCTCTTAGCGGTTTCAACGATCTTTTCAGATGCCTGATCGATAAGAGTGTGGTCGTAAGACTTAAGTCTGATTCTGATTTTTTCCTTTGCTGCCATTTTTTTGCCTCCTTTTAAAAAGTTTTGAACCCCTCAACTTTTGCTTTATTAATAATATTGAGGGAAGCTTTTAAATGCGGCACAGTAATTTCTGAACACTTATCCGGGTGTTTCGTATTTTACCCAAAATAAAACCGGACTATTTCCGACTTTCCACAAGGAAAAGCGCGGATATATCCGGGTTAGCGTACACTATCTTCATTAAACCCACAAGCGCACAATACGAGAGCGCAAACAGGCACACTTCAGACGTTCAGCTGCAAGCAACCGCCGTTTCCGATTGTGTTATAAAGAAAGCATACAGCCGCACGATGAATCCAAGACCGACTAAGTTTGTGAGCCCGCTTGTAGAACTCCGCTCTGTCGGCATCATCGCCTGTGACCAGTATTGCTGTCGCCCGGTTATCGGACATACTCCACGGAAATTACCGTCCATATGGACGCAACCTCCCGCTTCATCGCACATCAAGCGAAGCTATTGTACCACAAATAAAACGGATTTGCAATAGTTTTTCGCAAATCCGTTTGTAAATATTCTGTTAACGAAGTAAAATGTTGTCAATAACGCTTGAATAAAACCCATCGTCATATTTTTTCTTCACATACAAGTGAGTTCCGTTTGCGTCACAGTTGAAATAATTGGAGCCATCTTTGGCAGACACCATAGCGCGTCCTCTCACAACATCATATCCCGCTGCCTGTTCGTCACCGCAAAGAGCAAGAACCGCAAGCATTGGATCCCACGAACTTCTGCCGTTTTCGCTCCCGTGATCAAGCATTGCTTTTGCAGTAAATGTATCAGAGTCCTTCAGACAACCTCCGGAAATAACTCCTGCACCAACCTCAAAACCCAGGAAAGTGATATCGCACGGAAACATCCTGCACAATTTTTCAGCCGCAACGCTTGCGCGCGCATTGTTATTAAAATTATGCTCCATTCCACCTTGCTCGTCCCACTTGCCTGCCATTATCCACAGCTTTTTAACTTTTGCTGCAACAAGCTCCATTCCGCTGAGATGAGAATATTCATCGGCGCCGCTTTCGAGAAGTGAAGCCAAAACCTGACTGAACCCTATCTCAATAATCTCCACCGCACCGTCTTTCGAGGAAGCAAGAAGTCTTCGGTACATCTTCACAGGCTCCTCTGCCTGAAAATTGCTTTTTATCCCCGAAGAGCAAGGTGCCATACGTTTTTGATAAACAGCAATGCCGGTAAAATCAGTTGCATCCGCATCAATACCAATCGGTATACCAAAAAGACCTCTGCTTTCAAGATAGGCACAAAGTGATGCAGCTGAATATTCCATACAGGCATTTATACCAACACCAAGGATATTTATCAGTCCCTCTTTATGTGCCCATGAAAGTATGTGCATCGCCACAACATCGTCACAATCCGACCACCAGTCTGTGCCGATTATAAAAGAGCGCGGAGCTTTCGTTTTTACACCGAGTATTTTTTCTTTTATAAAAAGTTCAGATCGTTCCATATGCCTTGTATTAATAATGTAACTCTTTTTAAAAAGAATTAATATGCTTTACCCCACAAAACAAGTTTCGATGCCGACTTTCCGCAGCATACGCACTTATCAGAGATCTGTTCCTGTTCAAAGGGAATGCAACGTGAGCCGACGGATGTGAGTTCCTTGACTTTATCTTCACACTCCTCGTCACCACACCACATGGCACGAACAAAGCCGTCTCCGTTTTCTTCGATAGCCTTATTGATCTCATCAATGGTCGTGCAGTCGTAGGTATGCTTTGCGCGGTTTGCAAGCGCGATCTCGTAAAGGCCATCACGCACTTCGGTAAGCTTCGCACTTACTGCATCCTTAAAGCCCTCGAGCATATCGTCAAGTTCAATGAAAGTCTTTTCGCCATTGTGTCTTGTAACAGCTACACACTGCTTGTTTTCGATATCGCGGGGGCCGATCTCGATACGAACAGGCACACCCTTCATTTCATATTCCGCAAATTTCCATCCGGGGCTGTTATCACTGTCATCAAGCTTTGCTCTGATTCCGCATGCACAAAGCTTATTGTAAAGCTCTGTTGCCTTTTCTATAACACCGGGTTTGTGCATCGCAACGGGCACAATGACAACCTGTATGGGAGCTACCGCCGGAGGCAGGATAAGTCCGTTATCGTCGCCGTGAGTCATGATTATGGCACCGATAAGTCGTGTTGTTGTACCCCACGATGTTTGGTGAGGATATTCGTCTTTATTATCTTTTGATTTGAATGTAATATCAAATGCTCTTGCAAAACCGTCTCCGAAATAATGGGATGTTCCCGCCTGAAGCGCCTTACCGTCGTGCATAAGAGCTTCGATGGCATATGTATCCTCTGCTCCCGCAAATTTATCGGAAGGAGTTTTCGGTCCCTTTACCACAGGCATTGCCAATTCTTTTTCACAGACATCCGCATAGATATTGAGCATTCTGAGTGTTTCTTCAACAGCCTCTTCTGCCGTTGCGTGCATGGTGTGACCCTCCTGCCAGAGGAATTCACGGGTGCGGAGGAACGGACGCGTGGTCTTTTCCCATCGCACAACGCTGCACCACTGATTATAGAGCTTGGGCAGGTCGCGGTAAGAATTGATTATCTTAGCAAAGTGTTCGCAGAAAAGGGTTTCGGATGTGGGGCGCACGCAAAGACGCTCGGTAAGCTTCTCGCTTCCGCCGTATGTGACCCACGCAACCTCGGGGGCAAAACCCTCAACGTGGTCTTTTTCCTTGTTGAGAAGAGATTCGGGTATAAACATGGGCATATATACATTTTCGTGCCCTGTTTCCTTGAATCTTGTGTCCATTATCTTCTGGATGTTTTCCCATATAGCGTAGCCGTAGGGACGTATTATCATGCATCCCTTAACACCCGAATAATCGGCAAGGTCCGCATTCTTTACAATGTCGGTATACCACTGAGCAAAATCGGTATCTCTTGATGTTATCTTTTCGACAAGCTTTTTGTCATTGTTTGCCATTTCTGTTTTCCTTCCTGATTTATGATCAATAAAATAATTATTTATTTTCCAGCGCCATTTCCAGTGCTCTCGCAAGCTGGTCAGGGCAAGAAGTGGATTTGAATCCGCAGGTGATTCCCGAAAGACGCTTTATGGCATCCTCTGCGGGCATACCCTCCACGAGCTTTGAGATTCCTGCAGTATTTCCCGCACAGCCTCCCACAAACTCAACGTGCTTTATAATGCCGTCCTCAAGGGAGAGTCTTATCTCACGCGAACAAGTGCCATGAGTCTTATAAACCGTCTCTGCCATAAACTTCCTCCTGTATGATTATAATAATCCATATTATTATAGATAGATATTATACCACACAAATTTCAAAAACTCAACCGTAAAACAGCATTTTTTAAAGTTTTTTTACGCAAACAGCTTATAAAAAACTAAAATTTCGCAAAAACACATTTTTCTATTGACAAATACTTTTATGCATGATAACATAACCTTAAAGATTCCCCGAGGATCTCAATAAAAAGGAGTGAATAAAATGAAACAGATAAAAGTAGGTGTTGTCGGCTGCGGAGGTATCTGCAAAGCCACCTATATGGAAAACATGGTAAACAAATTCAAGGTTATCGATGTTGTGGGTTGCGCTGACCTTATCGATTCCCGCGCACAGTTCATGGCTGATAAATACGGCATTAAAAAGATGACCGTTGACGAAATGATGAACGATCCCGAGATCGAAGTTATAGTAAATCTCACATACCCCGAATCCCATTTTGAAATTTCAAGCACTGCCATGAAGCACGGCAAGCACGTATACTGCGAAAAGATGATGGCTCCCACATTTGAAGAAGCAAAGGAGCTTGCACGTCTTGCGGAAGAAAACGGTGTTATGTTCACCACCGCTCCCGACACATTCCTCGGATCGTGGGAACAGTCCGCAAGAAAGCACCTTGATGACGGCATCATCGGAAAACCCGTCACCATCCACGCGCAGGTCACAAGCCACTATGAACCCGAAACGCCCTTCTTTGACCTTGAGCCCAAATACTTCTTCTTCCCCTTGCACTACGGCGGAGGCTTCCCCTTTGACCTTGGCGGATACTATATCCATCAGATGATAAATATGCTGGGTTCCGTAAAGCGTGTTTCCGGTTTCGGCGGCAACCTTAACCCCGTCAGAAAATACACAAACCCGAAGCATCCCAAATACGGAGAAACATTTGAAGTAAACACTCCCACAACACTCCTTGCAGCTCTCGAATTCGAAAACGGTGTGTTAGGAACATTCCACATATCTTCAGACTCCTTCTCGAGTCGCAGTTTTGTCATAACAGGTACAGACGGAACACTCACTCTCGGCGACCCCAACAGCTTCAGCAGTGAAATAAAGGTGACACGCAGAGGCGTTGCTCCCACCCTTGAAAAAATAGTTCCCGGTCAGGCACCCACAACAGTTTCCGCAAATGGTGAAGTGAAAGTTGACAACGATATCCAGAAGCTCGGAGAGGCTTGTGCGGCGCAGACCGTAACCTTACCCATTTACCACGGATATTCTTCCTCCAGCCGCGGAATAGGACTTGCAGATATGTGTTATGCCCTTATCAACGGCAGACGTCCCCGTTGCCATTACGACATAGGACTTCATGCGATCGAAGTTATACACGCCATTGAGGAATCCTGCAAAACGGGAAAAACATACGAAATGACCACACGTTGCGACAGACCCGCCGCCATCCGCCCAAGCGCTCTCACCGAAAGCGGTCAGGAAGCAACACTCGACGATTAAGCATCCAACATAAAGGGGGCTGTTTGAAAACGCGGTTTTTAAACAGCCCCTTTTGAGGGGATAGGTAAAAAAGCTTCAGAACGGACAAACG
>JAFYUY010000005.1 GCA_017549405.1 Clostridia bacterium
CATGCATCCCAGAAGCGGGGAGATCTCGAGCAGTGCGCATATGCCGCAGAACGAGAACAGCAGTGCCACCGTGATGATAAGACGGTTGTCGTTGGAGCGGTGCTGGATAAAGAGCTTCAATATGTAGCCAAATATGCATCCGAGGAGTAAAACGAGAATATTTGTGGCAAATGGAACGATTATGTTTGAGGCGCTTACGGCATTGCCTGACATGGATGCCACAGCTACGGAAATCGCAATGCTGTAACACAGGAGTGCCACCACGTTGTCAAGGGCGATGACCTGCAGAAGCGTGTCAACAAAATCGCCTTTTGCCCCCGTCTGCCGAATCGTCATCATGGTAGAAGCGGGAGCTGTTGCTGCGGCAAGGGAGGCGAGAACTATCGAAAATGCAAAATTGAGCTTGAGCACAAGGAAGCTCAGGACAAAAATCAGTGCTGATGCAAAAAATGCTTCGGCAAGGGTGATGACGAAGACTTTCATACCGTTTTTCTTCAATGCTGAAAGCTTGAAGTATTCGCCCGTTGAAAAAGCTATGAATGCAAGAGCAATATCCGAAAGAAAGTCCATGCCGTCTATTACATTTGAGGGAATAAGATCGAAACAAAACGGACCGATAAGTATTCCCGTTATGATATATGCAGTTACGTTGGGAAGCTTAAGCTTTTTGGTTATGCGGGTAAGCAAAAATCCGACAAGCAGCATCATGGATACCGAAATAATTATTACGGCACCGGGGGAGGTTTCGGATATTCTGGCATAAATATTGTTTAACATTTTTAATTTTAAAGTGTCCTTTCGAAAATAGTACTTGAAAATATATACATTATATGATACACTAATATTACATAAAGTCAAGTAATGATTTTTTAGGGATACATAAAAAATATTTATAGGAAGGTGTGCTATGCTCGATATTAAATTGTCAACCCTGCTCTCTGTTGCGGAAGAGAAGAATTTTACCAAAGCGGCGGAAAAGTTGTCTTTGACTCAGCCTGCGGTCAGCCACCAGATAAGTCAGCTCGAGGATGAATTGGGAGTAAAGATATTTATTCGCGGAAAAGGTGAGTTTAAGCCTACTCCTGAGGGGGAAACAGTGCTCAGATATGCGCGCAGGATAAAAGCCATGTATGACAGAATGACCGAGGAAATATCCGATAGTGAGAGCCGTTTTACGCGAATAAGAGTTGGTATAACGCATACTGCCGAAAGTAATCAGATAACAGAGGCGCTGGCAAAATACGGAAGTCGGGACAGGCAGATGAGCATAACTATAATTACTGATACCATAAAAAACCTTTATGCGATGCTTGAAAATTACGAGCTTGATCTTGCTATAGTTGAGAGCCGTCCCGCAAATCCGTCATTCAACTGCTTGTTGCTTGATACCGATTACCTTGTATGTGTGCTTTCAAACGGCCACAGGTTGTCTGAAAAATCAATGGTGACACTAAGTGAACTGAAGTCTGAGCAGATGATACTTCGTTTGCCCACATCTGCCACAAGAATGCTGTTCGAAGCGGCTCTTATGGGGGTGGGAGAATCTATAGATAATTTCAATGTCGCTCTTGAGGTGGATAATATTGCCACCATAAAAGATCTGATACGCAAGGAACTCGGTATTTCCATACTGCCTAAAAGTGCCTGCATGGATGAGTTGAAAAAAGGAAAGCTCACTGCACTGCCCATAGAAAATCTGAGTATGCTGCGTGAAATGAATATTGTGTACAACCGTGATTTTTCAAAAATGGATGTCTTGCGAGATATTGTGGCATATTACCACGATGCGGCAAAATTGTATGACTGAATACTTGACAAATCAAATGTCCCGGTCTATAATGTTGGTAAATTTGAAACTGTAATGTTATTTTGAAATCACGGCGTATTTATAAAGGGGGATCTTAAAGATGAAATTTCAATATCTCGGTACTGCGGCGGCAGAGGGAATACCTGCCATATTTTGCGAATGTGATACCTGTAAAAAAGCCCGTGCATCGGCAAAGAAAAATATTCGCACACGCTCCCAGGCTATAATTGACGGAAAATTGTTGATAGATTTTCCTGCGGATACATATTATCACAGCCTTTTGTACGGCATAGACCTTGCGAAAGTCAAACATTGCCTTATCACACATACTCATTCCGATCATCTGTATCCCAAAGACCTGTGTATGCGCCGACCGGGCTTTTCGAGCCTTGGCGCCACGGAGGAGGAATGCTTCAACATGTACGGTTCAAGCGGAGCAATGCTTGAAGTGAATTCGGTGCTTTCAAAATACGACCTTGATGAAAAACGAGGCTATATTTCTCTTAATCCGTTAGAAGCATACTGCGAGAACAGAGTGGGGGATTATATCGTGATCCCGCTTGAGGCTATCCACGATGTGCGTGCATGCCCATATATTTATATCATTAAAGATAATGCGGGAAAGACTGTGCTTTATGCTCACGACACCAATTATTTTTCAGATAAAGTATGGGAGTATCTTGAAAAATGTGATCTGAGATTTGACTTTGTTTCCATGGACTGTACCAATGGTGCCGTTCCGGAAAACGGATATATTGGTCACATGAATCTTAACGACAACGCAGCAATACGTGAAAGGTTCATCTCTATGGGGATTGCCGATGAAAAAACCATATTCTGCAGTAACCATTTCTCACATAACGGTGTGAGTGTGCTGTATGAGGAATATTCTGTTTTGGCTAAAGAAAAGGGTATAATCACATCTTTTGACGGCATGGAACTTGAATTTTAATTTTTTGTGTATTTTGCCGCAAATAAAAATTCGGTATTGACATTTTGCATAATGTGTGATATCATTATTGTATCGAGTTGTACAATTTATCCAATCGCAAAATATTTTTTTAAGAGAGGTTTTAACTATGAAACTTTTTGGAAAATCTGTACTTATTGTTCTTGCCGCTGTCATGTGCGTTTTAGGTGTTTTAAATTTCAGTGCGTTTGCGTCGGGAATGGATAATGATGTTATCGATGACTGGGACATTGAATATATCCCGGGTGATCTTGATGGCAATTCCCTGGTAAATGCCGATGACCTTGTACTTATGAGAAAATATGTGGCAGGTCTTGTTTCTGAAAACGATTTTGTTTTCGTTGCTGCTGATATCAACAATGATGAGAACGTCAATGCTGATGATATCGTTTATATCCGAAAGGTTATTGCAGGTCTTATATAACACGCATACAGAACGGTATGGCATTTGCCGTGCCGTTTTTTTCTGTGTTTTGTGAATTTGGAAAATAAAGCGCAAATATCCGCGGCTTGTCCGCTTGCGCAGAAAGGGACAAATATAAAATGAGCTTTGAAGTTAAAATAATACCACCTAAAATGCTTTCTCCCGAAGGCATTCCCTTTGAAATAAAGCCCACCGAAAAGTCAGGGGTATTTACCACATGGAGTGGGGATACATTAAATTACGGCTTCGGACTGACAACATATACGGCATATGTATATTCTGCAGACGGTGAGCGTGTGTATTATTCCGATTCCCGCACGGGATATACTCTTACTATCCCCGAGGAGGGAACATATAAACTTTACGTTGTGGCTGAAAAAACATATACAACGGACAGAAATAAAGGGATCGTTGGTTTTTCCGCACCGTTGCTCGTTTGCCCTGAGGGGAAAAACGACTGGAACGACAATGGGGCAGGAACACTTACTGCAATAGTGTCAGACCGTGTTCCCGAGGATGTAAACCCTGCGTTTATAGGAGTGAACCCCAAGATCCCCGAGGTTGAAAGCTTCCGCAAGCTTTCAAAGGAAGAACAGGAAGAATTGTCAAAGCCTGTGGAGTTTTTCTTCGGCTCGGATGATCCTACCGACGAGGAACGTGCCAAGGGGCTCATATCCTTCCGTGCAGCGTGCAACACGGTTGTGCGCGATGTGTATATTCCGTCGGTAAGCAAAGGGAAAAAGCAGACTGTTATAGGTCTTCTTGCCGATCTTCACATAAACGTTATGAACGATGAAGATGTTGACGACGCGGAAATGATGTTTACCAATAAGACCCGTTACTGGGGAAGGGGAGCATCTCTTGTGCCCCATGCCATGCGCGGACTTGCCTTTGCGGATATGTATGATAAAGTGATCCTTGCGGGAGATATTCTCGATATCATGGCAAGCGGATCACGTCAGGTCGTAAAGGAAAAGATTGTTGATAAATACCCCGGTATCATGATGACAATTGGCGGGCATGACACCACAAAGAACATGGAAACTGGCATTCCCGATGCACTTCCTTTGGATGTGAGACGCGCTTATCTTGCGGAGATATGGCCCCATGACCTTTTGTATTATTCTGAGGTCGTGAACGACAATGTTTTGTGCATAGTTGCGGCAAATGATCTTGGCAGATACAATGCGGAACAGGTAAGAAAGCTTGAAGCCGACATTGCAAAAGCGAGAGAAAATAACTATACGGTGCTTATTTTCCAGCACGAGCCCATGGCATCGGGAAATCCCAAGCACACGGAGGTTCCCTGCCTTGATGCAAATCCGCCCGCGGTAAAATCCGCTCTTGATTTCTACGGCACACCCCACGTGGGCGGTGTTGGAAGAAACGATCCCCCCGAGACCCATATGTTCTGCGAACTTATAAGAAACGCTCCCGATGTTATAAAGGGTATATTTGCGGGCCACCGCCATTATAACTTCTATTATGAAATGAAAGCTAAAAATCCCGATGGTACCGATGCGGTAATTCCCAATTATGTTATACGCGCGTGTGCATATAATGACTACGGTTGTGTGACGAGAATATTTATTTGAGGGATTGAATCAATGAATGTGTTTTTGTTCACCGATGTAGAGGGCTTGCCTGGTATTTCTGCCATGGAACAAATCGACAGAACCGGGGAAAGCTATTCTGCTGTTCGTGAAAATATTACGGATTGTATAATAAAAACTGCTGATTTTTGCCTTGCAAACGGAGCAGAAACTGTGTATTATCTCGACGGTCACGCAGGCGGCGGAAATGTATATCCCGACAGAATAACAAATGCAGTAAAGATAGATAAGCATATGTGCGCAGAGCTTCTTGCGGCGGGGAAAATAGACTGCATGATGGAGATTGGAAACCATGCAAGAGCAGGTACTGTCGGCGGTTTTCTCGATCATACCATGAATTCCGGAACTGTTTTTGCATATAAAATAGACGGTGTGGAGCAAAGTGAGCTTTCTCTGCATGCACTTGTGTGCGCCGCATATGGTGTGCCCACGGTCATGTGCTGCGGCGATGTTGCAGCTTGTGTTCAGGCAAAGGAGTATATCCCCGATATTGTGACAGCACCGGTGAAAAAAGCATTTGTAAGAAATTCCTGCGAATGCTTTGAAAACGCGTATGAAATAATCAAAGCTGCAGTTAAACAGGCGCTCGGCAATTACAAAAGCATAAAGCTTATGGAGTGCCCGGTTGCCAATGCTGAAGTTGAGATTACATATTACCGTACGGATATGTGCGAAGCTGCTATGCAAAAAGCATCTTGCGATTATGTAAGAAAAGACGCAAGAACTCTTGTCAAAAAACTCGGAAAGATAACCGATTTTTCATGCTATTCATTTTAATGCCAGAAAAAGGAGAATCAAAATGCTTAATTCAAAAAAATTCTATGACCGCGTATCAGGAAAAATAAAGCTTGGCGATGCCGGTTCGGTGAATATAGTATTCCTTGGTGACAGTGTTACACACGGATGTTTTGAGGGTATCGGCAATCCTTATACCGACCACGACAGATTCGCATCATATACCATGAAGTTCCACAAAATGATAGGAGTTCTTTTTCCGTCCACCGTGTTCAATATAATAAATTCGGGAATCGGAGGAGAAACAGCTTCAATGGCATACCGCCGTTTTGACCGCGATGTGCTGGCATATCATCCGGACCTTGTTGTAATTTCCTTTGGACTCAATGACCATGGCGATCCCGACTTATATGTGAAATCGCTTTCCGCAATGTTTGACAAGCTCAATGAACTTGAGATCCCCTGCGTATTCCTCACAGAACACATGATGAATACATATTCTGCGGATGATACTGTGGAAAAATGGAAAGACTATTCGCGTGTGACCTGTGAACTTGAAAACAACGGCTTTATGGAAAAGCTTTTTAACAGAGGGATTGCTGCGGCAAAGGAAAGGAATATTCCCGTTTGCGATATGTATCACAAGTGGAGGAACCTTTATTCCTGCGGTGCGGATATAACGAGCCTTCTCTGCAACAGAATAAATCATCCCAGACGCGAAATGCATGATTTTATTGCCTATAGCCTTATTTCCACACTCTTTTTTGAGTGAAATTAAGAAATTTGGGCTGATTTGACTTGAATATATCCAAAAATTTCAATAAAATCCTTGACATAATTACAAAAATATAATAGAATAATAACATAGCAGACAGAGCACTGTCCGCAATCCCCGTATACAAAGATAGGAGATTTTACCATGGCAGAAAACGAAAACATATTTACCCTTACAGACGAAGAAGGCAACGAAAGTCAGTTTGAACTTATCGGCAACCTCGATATAAACGACAACACATATGTGGCTCTTGTTCCCGTTGACAGCAAAGAAGGCGAGGAAGAGGAGTATGTCATCCTCAAGGTAGAGGAAGATGAAAACGGAGAAGAATTCCTTGTTACTATAGATGATGACGATGAATTCGACGAAGTTGCAGACGCTTTTGAAGATGAGTTTATGGCTGAATTCGATTACGATGCAGCAGAAGGCGCATCCGA
>JAFYUY010000046.1 GCA_017549405.1 Clostridia bacterium
TGATTTCGATGGGTTCTTCCTGCTGACCGTCTACCCATGTAACTTCTGTTTCGCCGGCTTCAAGAGTAACCTTGCCGTTGAGAACCTGTTCGCCGTTGATCTGAGCGATCTTCCCCTTGTTTGCCTTAACTTCAAATACGCCAACTTCAGCTGTAGGCATTACCATACCGCCTTCAGCGGACTTGATGATAAACACACCGGATGCTGCGGATTCGGGATACGCAAACTTTTCGGGAGCTTCCATACCATTATTGAAGATGATATTGAGAGCACCCATAATTTCAGGCTTTGTTGCTTCCTTAAACGCAATGCCGCCTATTTCACCGCCATTGTAGATAACGTTGAAATTACCTCCGATAGAGATACCTGTGTGGTTTTCCATGAAGGAATCTGCAGAAATTCTTAATTCCTTAACTGTAGCTCCGTCAACAATGATAGTGGAATCACCCATAACACCGTTTGCGTAAGAAGTGGAATAACCACCCGCTCCGTGAACGATATTGATCTTACCGCTCTTGAGTTCAGCATAAGCTTCGTCTACCACAGCATTGCTGTATGTGGAAAGATGGAGCATGTAAGCAAATTCGGAGCCTTCACCGCCATCCATGATAAGCTTTGAACCGATAGGATTAAAATGAGCAAATTCACCGATCTCAAACTTGATATTTTCAAATGTGATGTCGCCTCTGTAAAGAACACCGGCCCCCTTTGTAACTACGATAACAGCATCTTCGTCCGCACCCTTAACGGTAACCATGCCTTCCCAGCCTTCATCAACCTTAAACTTCGTAATATCATAACTTCCCGTAACCACTACCGTACCATTCTTGCCTTCAAGAGCGAGGATAGCTTCTTCGATAGTGCCGAAAGGTTCTTCCTTGGAACCGTCGCCGCCTGTTGCTTCTGCTTCAACATAATATGTAGTGTCTGCTGCGGATGCTGTGAAAGCCATGCAGGAAACTACCATGATGATAGCGAGCAGTGCAGATAAAATCTTCTTTGTCATTTACTGACACCTCCAAAAATGTTTTTGAGATAACATTGCTTAAAACCGCAACGCCTCTTGTTTGGCATTATATCACGTTTTTTTCATTTTGTCTACAATTATTTGTACAAACTTTCACACCCAGACTATGCAGTTTGCACAAAAAGAACATTGCCCCTGTTCGGTGCAATGTTCTGCGTAATTTCGCATCTGTTATTTCTTGTTCTGTTTTATTACCCAATACAACGCATAGAAATCTGTTCTTATGCTTGCGTATTTTCATTTCAGTCTGTTACCTTGCAGAAATAATATCTTTTTTCAGCATATCCACTATTTTAAGAGCATTTTCAGCCACTTCCCCGCCGGTGCAGTCAACCGTGCAGTCTGCATATTTTTCGTATAGCGGGCTGCGTTCTTCAAACAGCTGCGCAATCGTCTTGTCCTTTGCCCCTGCCACTCCACGCGTTGCAAGATTCGAAAGCCGCGATTCGAGCTCGCATATATCAAGCTTAAGATAGACGATCTTCGATTTTTTTGACAGATATTTCATACCGCGCTCAGAATATATCGCACTTCCACCCGTGGCAATAACCGTTTCGTCACAATATACCGAACACAACGCTTTCTCCTCGGCAGTCTTGAAACTGTTCAGTCCGTCTTCATCAATTATATCCTGGAGAACCTTGCCCTCCATGTTCTGTATTACCGTATCGGTATCAAGGAATCTGTATCCTATAAGCTTTGAAAGAACGTTGCCAATGGTACTTTTTCCGCTGCCGGGCATTCCGATAAGTACAATATTCATATACATCCTCCGTTTACCCATATCCGGCTGCAAATACTGCTCACAATATACTCGGAACAGTTGACATATCTGCGTAAATATGGTAGTATATTTTCTATAAAATGTAATGAGGTATTTTTTATGATAACTCTTCTTGCTAAAATATTTATAAAAAATCACAATAATTATTCCGACAGCACCACACGCACTGCCTACGGCACCCTTTGTGCGATAACGGGAATAATACTGAACTTTCTTCTTTTTGTTTTCAAGCTGCTTGCGGGCATGATAAGCGGTTCGGTTGCAGTTACTGCCGATGCGGTAAATAATCTTTCGGATTCCGCATCCTCAGTGGTCACCCTTATGGGTTTTAAAATATCCGCAAAAAAACCCGATGCCGATCACCCTTTCGGTCATGGCAGAAGCGAGCATATTGCAGGTCTTATCGTATCGTTTTTTATAATACTCATGGGCTTCGAACTTGCAAAAAGTTCTTTCAGCAAGCTTTTGCACCCGGAGGATATAAAATTTTCATATCTTACGGTTCTGATACTTGTCGTCTCCGTTGCGGTCAAGCTTTATATGACCTTTTATAATCGTGCGGTAGGCAAAAAGATATGCTCTCCCACAATGTATGCCTCTGCCACAGACAGCATCAGCGATTCCATATCCACCGCCGTTGTGCTGCTGTCCATGCTGTTTTACAAATTCACATCAATAAATATAGACCCCTATTGCGGTATTCTCGTTTCACTTTTTGTTTTCACAGCGGGCATACGCTCCGCATTGGAAACCATTTCTCCCCTGCTCGGAGAACAGGCAGATCCCAAAGTTACCGAAAAAATAGAAAGTATTGTCATGTCATATCCCGAAGCACTCGGTATTCACGATATGATAGTGCACAATTACGGCAACGGCAGCCTTATCGTTTCGCTACACGTTGAAGTAAGCGCAGACGGAGATATCCTGACAATGCACGACGCTATCGACAACATGGAAAAAGAGATAGGCGAAAAACTGTGCTGCCTTGCCACAATACACATGGATCCCGTCGTATCGTCAAATCCCGAGCTTGATGCCGTAAAAGAAGCGGTATGCGCCTTTATTGATAAAAATTATAAAAACGTCAGCATCCACGACTTCAGAATGGTCAAAGGTCAAACGCACACAAATATTATTTTCGATGTTGTCATTCCTTTTGATGAAAAAGACCCGTCCAAAATCGTTGAAGCGCTTAAAGTAACCGTAAACGGATACAACAGCACATACTTTGCCGCCATAAATGTGGACAGAAGTTACTGAATCATATTATTACGGAAATATCCACGTCCGTGCAGGTAAAGAATTCTGTGACCTCCGCATTCGATGAAACGGATATGAAAAATTCCGCTTCCCCCATTCTCACCGATGCTGAAAGCGTGTTGGGGAAAAAGCTTATTTTTTTCGGAACAAAACAGTTCCCGTTCTGCATTTTAAAATAACTTTCTTTCCGGGTCCACATTTTAAGAAGGTACCGCTCACGAGCGTCTGCTTCGCACACACTGTATTCCTCGTACTCTTTTGGTGCGAGGATTTTTTTTGCAATACTTTCTTTCATTCTTCCCGACACAAACACTTCCACATCCACGCCGCATTCAGAATCCGACACTGCAGCTGCAATAATACCATTAGTATGAGATAAGGAAAAAAAGCAACGGTCACAAAACCATTTTCCGTTATTTCCCTTATAAAAATTCAAGGAGTGCATATCAGCATCGCAATGCTTTTTCAAAGCATATTCCAACGCACGCCATACGGCAAACCGTTGTTTTTTCAATTCTTCATTGCGGGTAGACTCAATTTCAGACGCGCGCACTTTGGGAAATATCTCTCCATTATCGCAGAAAATCTCCGTCGGCCCGAAAAGCATCGTGACTTTGCCCGAGTTTTTTTCTCCGTGCATATTCTTCCGCAACACACATCTGTAATTATCCGCAGAGTGCATGATCTTATTCTCCGTATTTTCCAAATTCCGTAAGTCCTTCAAAACCGCGCTGCCTGAGAACCTCATATACTGCAATAGCCGCAGAATTTGAAAGATTCAGACTGCGAAGATTTTCAAGCATGGGAATGCGCACGCACCTGTCAAGATTTTTTTCCAGAAGCTCCTCGGGAAGCCCCTTTGTTTCCTTGCCGAAAATCAGAAAACATTCATCGGGATATTCCACCTCGGTATAGGCTCTCGGTGCTTTGGTTGAAAAATAATAAAAGTTTCCGCCCGCATTCTTAGAGTAAAAATCGTCAAGGTCTTTATAGTAATGTATATCAAGATACTGCCAGTAATCAAGTCCCGCACGCTTGAGCTTGGAATCAGATATTTCAAACCCCAGCGGTTCTATGAGGTGGAGCGATGCGCCCGTTGCGGCACAGGTTCTTGAAATATTGCCCGTATTCTGCGGAATCTCAGGCTCCACAAGCACAATGTTTATTTTTTTCATCTCAATATCCCAGCTCCTCGCCAACCAGCACCACCTTTATGCGTTCAGGACGCATCGGTCTGGAAATAGTAACACCGACAGCACAGATTCTGTCTGCGCTCTTGCAATCGGCACATTTTCCCGTCAGGGTGCAGGGAGTATTTCTTGAAAGACGCACTGCATTTGATGGTGCTGCTATATTTTTAACGCGCATTTTAGCTTCGTCAATATCGGTAACTATCTTGTTGAACCCCACAACAACAATAACATTTTCGGGGCCGTAGATCATTGCCGCCACGCGGTTTCCGTTTCCGTCCACATTATAAAGCATGCCGTCTTCTGTCACAGCGTTAGAGCTGCACAGATAATAATCAGCGGATAAGGCTTTGTGATGGATATTCTCAATTTCGCTTCTTGTTAACCCTTCAGCATATCTGTCGTAAAATATATATTTTCCGGAACGGAGAAGATCGAGTATTCCCACCTCAGAAAGAGTAACAGAACCGCCGACTGCAACAGAAGAATTCTCGTCGATAAGATTTTCCACTATCTCCAGCGCTTCTTCACGGTTTTCGGCACACACGGCATAAAAATTGTTTTTACGCAAAGCCTCGGCTGTGCGCTCCATAGTAAGACGCATAACCTCATATTTGTTTCTGTCCATAAAAAACCTCCAAGTTTAATTATGAATAATTAAAAGGCATGATATTTTTTTTAAAAAACGCGCAAAACTCACACGAAAACAGAATTTTTCGGGTAATTTTCAAAAGCACTTCAGTACTTTTTTGTAATAAAATCGATTCGCAAAAGCATCGTATGCTATCTGTAAACCCGTTGAATCTATAGTTTTCTTCATTATAGCATATAATTATATCATTTGCAATAGTCTTGCATCGTGTCGTTTCTCCTATTTTTGCATTCGACTTACTATCTGCTTATTCGACATTTTTCTCACTTATATTTATAATTTCATAACAAACTCAAATAATTTTAATTATTTTTCGTGTTTTTGCTAAAAAATTCAAAAAAGTTATTGCATTTTTCGAAAAATAGTGGTATGGTATTATACAGTTTCACCCTCAGAAAAATTTGGAGGTCAAAAATGTGATACATCAACAAACAATTTTATCAGCGGAATGTGACGGATACTCCGTTAGGATATATTCCGAAAACCGCAGCTTATACGGTTCGGATATAACTTTGTACGGATTAATGATACAGTATGCGTCCAATGTGGCTGACTGTTTCCCGGAAATAACCGATAACAAAGAATCCATCCTCCGGCTCTTTGAGCTTTTTACAGAATTTGATATAGACAGATCTCACATATGTGATGTTGTTGAGGATTTTGTCGCTGAGATGCATTTTATAAAATAACTGTTTCCAAAATCGCTTTCGGTGCATAAAATAATACAAATGCAACCGAAAGGATTGAATGTTTTTGCCAAATTTAAAAAAAATCGCCGTCATAGGAGGCGACGAAAGATGCTGCGTTTGTGCAAATATGTTTTCGGAATCGGGATACGAATGCGCAGTCTTCGGTCTTGAAAACTCCGAAAAACTGTGCCGCGCCACAAAATGCGCCTCCCTTTCAGACGCTCTTTCCGAATGCGATGCGCTTGTTCTGCCCGTACCCGTAATGCGCGATAGCACAAGCATAAATGCCCCGCTCTCCGACAAAAAGATACTTATCTCAGATATTGTTCCGCTGATCGAAAAAAACACCTTGATTTTTGCAGGAAACCCCGGAAAATGCTTTTATTCAGCCCTTTCTGCGGAAGGCTTGGAAAACACGGTGATAAATTACGCAGACAGCAACGTTTTTTCAATAATGAGTGCCATACCTACTGCAGAAGGGGCAATAGCCGAAGCATTAGGTATCACGGGGAAAACCATTTTCGGTTCAAACATACTTGTCTGCGGATACGGTAAGATAGGAAAATATCTGTCAAATCTCCTTCGCGCCATGGGTGCAAATGTATATGCCGGCGCAAGAAAGGACGAAGATCTTGAGTGGATAAATGCAAATTCACTTCATCCATTGCGCACCAACGCTCTTGCTCAGTGCGACATAGCTTTTGATCTGATATTCAATACAGTGCCCTCAATGATATTCGACGAAGAACTTCTGTCGGCACTCCGTGGTCTTCCCGTAATCGTGGAGCTTGCCTCAAAGCCTTACGGAGTCGATTTTGAGGCGGCACATGAGCTTGGAATAAAAACAGTTGTGGCAGGAGGACTTCCCGGCAAAATATCGCCTGTCACGGCGGGAGAGATAATGTACAAGTGCATATGCCGCAAGCTTTGCAGTCGGGAGAGTGCAGTATGATAGGATTTTGCATGACAGGCTCATTCTGCTGCTTCGAAAAATCGATCGCAGTGCTCGAAAAACTACTCGAAAAACACGATGTTTTACCCATCATGTCATACAATGCCGCAAGCTTCGACACGAAATTCGGAAAGGCTGAGGATTTCAGAAACAAAGTGGAGAAACTGTGCGGAAAAAAGATAATCCAAACGATTCCGGATGCCGAACCAATAGGGCCTGCGATACAACTTGATTGTCTTGTTGTCTGCCCCTGCACGGGAAATACCATGTCAAAGGTCGCCTGCGGAATTTGCGATACCCCCGCCACAATGGCAATAAAAGCTCAGCTCAGAAACGAAAGACCTGTACTCATAGCTCTTGCAACAAATGACGGGCTTTCAGGCTCCTCCGCCTCCATTTCAAAACTTCTCATGAGAAAAAACATTTTCTTCGTCCCGTTTTCTCAGGATTCGCCTTTCAAAAAGCCGCGCTCGTTAGTATGCGAATTTGACAAAACAGAAGAAGCCTTGAAATACGCTTTGCTTGGCAAGCAGCTTCAACCAATACTTGCAACATAAGATCACATTTTACAAAATATTGCAGAAAACCTCCCCGCCATATGATAAAATTCTTATAATCATAAAAAATGACGTTTTATTCGAAAGCGGCAATTCAGTTTTGTGTTAATGAATTAAAAAAGGACAACTAAAATGATCTTCAACCATTTCAAAGACAAAAAGCTCTCCGCCCTCGGCATGGGTACTATGCGCCTTCCCGTCATGGATTCCGATAACAGCAAAATCGATACGGAACAAACCGCTGTTATGGTAAAATATGCACTGGAGCACGGCATAAATTATTTCGACACGGCATGGGGTTACCACAACGGCAATTCCGAACCCGTCATAGGTAAGATACTTTCACAATATCCAAGGGAAAGCTTTTACCTTGCCACAAAATTTCCGGGTTACGACCTTGCAAACATCGACAAGGTGGAAGAAATATTCGAAAAGCAGTTGGAAAGGCTGAAGACAGAATACTTTGATTTCTATCTTATCCACAATGTGTGCGAGCTTAATATAGACCAATATCTTGACCCCGCGCACAGAATATATTCTTATCTCACGGAGCAAAAAGAAAACGGCAGAATACGCCACCTCGGATTTTCGATCCACGGTGACATGGATGTTATGGAAAAATTCCTTGAGGTGTACGGAGATAAAATGGAATTCTGCCAGATACAGCTTAACTGGCTGGATTATCATTTCCAGGGCGCATACAAAAAGCTCCGACGCCTTAAAGAGCTTAATATTCCGGTGTGGGTAATGGAGCCGCTTCGCGGAGGAATGCTTGCAAAGCTTTCGGCTGAACATACGGAACAGCTCAAAGCACTGCGCCCCGAGGAAACTATTCCCGCATGGGCATTCAGATATATCCAAAGTTTTCCCGAAGTCGCAGTTACCCTTTCGGGAATGTCGGATTTTACACAGCTCAAGCAGAATATAGCCACCTTTGAAACACATAACCCCTTAAATGAATCCGAAAGAAAAACCCTTTATTCCATTGCGGAAAATATGACATCAAAATGTGTTCTTCCCTGCACATCCTGCAGATATTGCACGGATCACTGCCCGATGGAGCTTGACATTCCAAAGCTTTTGGGACTTTATAACGAGCACACATTCACCGGAGGAGGATTCCTTGCCCCAATGGCACTTGAGGCAATTCCGTCAAGCAAGCACCCGAGTGCATGTATTGGTTGCAAAAGCTGCGAGTCTGTATGCCCTCAGCAGATAAAAATTTCGGATGCTCTGGCGGATTTCACAAAAAAGCTCAAATAAAAAAAGCAAAGGGGCTCATAGCCCCTTTTCGTTATATGTTGTGTGTTATATTTTTATCTTTGCCCATTTACCCATTTTAAACCGTATCATAACGGCAATGCATCTCGACATCTGATCCGCAGCAATTCCAAACCATATGCCGTTTATGCCAAACCCAAGACTGTAGCAGGCAATATACGAAACTGCGGTGCGTATGACCGTGACGCTTATTGCAGACACAAGTGCCGTAAAAAACGTATCTCCCGCCCCGCGCAGACATCCCATATACACTACCTGTCGGATCTGGAACAGCACCGCAAATATAAGGACATAAATAATGCCCACTCCAATAGTTACAATATGCGGTTTCTCAGGGAAGAACAGTGTCATAAGTCCGCCCGCACACACAAAATAAAGCGCCGCCATAACCACAGAGATCACCCCGCCCACAAACTGGCATTTTCTGCCGTAAAGCTTTGCGAGTTCGGGGTCGTTTTCACCGAGCGACCTTCCGATGAGCGCAACCGCCGCCACCTGAAGTCCGTCTCCAAAGGCAAAGGACAGACCCATCAGGTTCATTCCCACCTGATGTGCCGCCATGGCATCATTGCCCATATCAGCCGCCATAAGTGCCGTGGCAAGAAAACCGATACGCAAAAGGATCTGTTCAAAGAACACGCTGTATCCCACCTTGAAAATACTTTTCAAAGCATCAACGCAAGGTTTTATCTTTTTCGCAAGAATAAAAGGAATGCTGATAAAATTATCTTTTCCGAGTATGGATATCACACTCATGACCGATGCCACAACTGTTCCGAGGACCGTTGCAATGGCAGCGCCCCGTATTCCCAGCGCCGGAAATCCAAAATGACCGCCTATAAGCAGATAATTGAATATAATATTTATAATATTTGAAGTGACATTTGTGCGCATGGTGATCTTGGTATTTCCCGCACCGCGCTGCGCCGCATTTATACCCATCTGCACACAGTTGAAAATCATCCCGCCCACGATTATTCTGATATATGTTACTGCGCAGTCATGCGTTTCCGCGGTCGACCCGCACATACGGATTATATCCGATGCAAAATACACAAAAAGTGAGCTTACCGCAAATGTGAGGACGATTATTATAGCGAAGGCGGTTGCAAAAATACTGTTTGCCCGTTCTCTGTCCCTTTCACCGAATCTGCGTGCCACAAGTGCCGAAAGCGAAACATTGATCGCAATAAAGATTGCAAGAGCAATAAATTTCGGTTGTGTGGTAAGACCGACCGATGCAACAGCATCAGAACCGAGAGAGCTTACCATAAGCGCATCCACAAGCCCCGCAAATGCCACGAAAAACGATTCTATCATAGACGGGATCGCCATTTTCAGTGTTGTTTTAAGTATTTCTCTGTCAGAATACGTTTCTTTCACACCATCGCTCCCTTTCAAAGATCTGACCTTATGTTATATTTTACTACTGCAAAGCATAAATGTCAACAAAAAACGGAACTTTACAAAAACGTAAAGTTCCGTAATTATTATTCACCGCAAACCGAAAATATTTCTTTTCTTGATGCGGTACCGGTTGTACCGACCTTGTGCACGGTAACGCTTGATGCAGCATTTGCAAATCTTGCCGCGTCGCAAAGAGAAAATCCGCCTGCGGTAAAAGCTGCAAGAGCCGACAAAAATGTATCACCCGCTCCGCAGAAATCAATTTCGCCCTCACGGATAAATGCGGGTATCTCAGATACTTTTCCGTTTTCACAAACAACGCATCCGTTCTCACCGCAGGTAACGATTGTGTTTCTGCCCGTAATCGCAGAGAGCTTTTCCGCATTTGTGCAGGCATCTTCAACTTTTCCGTCCACAGCACGGGAAGCTTCAATGTCATTCGGCTTTATGATAACATTTTTATAAAGAGCGATCCTGTCGCGGCTGTCAACAAACACGGTCTTTCCCGATGCTCCAAGAGTGCATATCTTTTCGCGCACTTTTTCTGTTATGCATCCGAATTTCATCTGATCGCAAACGCATATAACATCCACCTTCAAAGCCACTTCTTCAAGAACGGCAAGTATCTGTTTCTCCGTTTGCTCATCTATTGCAGATTCACCCTCAAAATCAAGGCGCGCCTGCTCTGCACATTCACCGGAATATCCATATTTCATGGGTTTTATATAGGTATTCGTAAACCTGTTTTTGCACACACAAAGTGCAGAAGTATCCACATTCGACTGTGCAAGTGTTCCGCGCAGACATTCTCCGCGCCAGTCATCACCAATGACACCTATTGCATAAACCTTTTCCACATCGAGTGCCGTAATATTGGCGGCAACGTTTCCCGCACCCCCGGGAGACATTTTTTCGCGCTGCACGGGCAACGGAAAGTGCGGAGTCTCTCGTGACAAAACACTTTTCGTCATATCCGCATACCAATACACATCAAGGCAAAAATCACCTATAACGGCAACCTTCACTTTGTCAAGCATATCATACGGCATGGTCAGTTCCACCTTTCGGCAATTTTTTCATAAAGATTCGGAATGGTCTGCTGATGGTCTCCCACAAAGTGCCAGCCAAGACCGCCTCGGCTGACGGGACGGTTTACGATATTTTTACGGGGTCTGTAATAATAGTTGGGGTCCTCGTATCCTATCTTCACACGGTAATTTCCAAGGTTTATAAGGTCAAAATTCGCCGTTGTTATTTTAAAGGTATCGTGACCAAGATTTCTCGATATGGAAAGCGCCTTAAGAAAAACCTCGGGGCCAATAACGCTTGAGCCGAAATTCATATATACTCCGCCGTCAAGTTCTGATACGCTTGCACACATACGATGGAAATCAATACCGCTGGTCTTGCCAATGGCAGCAAAATCCACAATGGGGTGCTGGTGTATTATATCCGTGCCCAAAGCTATGTGATAAGTCGCAACAACACCA
>JAFYUY010000047.1 GCA_017549405.1 Clostridia bacterium
ACTCGGTAATACCCTCCACAATACCAAGAAAGAGCACCTTCAATATTTCAATAAAACTCATTATACCTTTTCTCCCTCCGCAAAATTTATCTGTCTTTAAGACACACCGTCTGAGCACCGCACACTTTTTTCGTTACCGTATCATAATCAAAGAGTGCAGCGCAAAAGACAGTTTCCCCGTCTGCTTCTTCAAAGCGCGACGGCATTTTTGTCATAAAGCGTTTTATTATTATTTCCTTTTTGACTCCGAGAACCGAATCCTCGGGGCCTGTCATTCCAAGATCGGTAATGTAACCCGTGCCACCCGGTAATATCTTTGCATCATTGGTCTGCACATGGGTGTGGGTACCGAAAACTATATCTATTCTTCCGTCAAAATGATGGGCAAATGCCAGTTTTTCGCTGGTTGCTTCGGCATGTATATCGCACACTGCAATATCATACCCGCCCTTTTCGCGGTCGAGTATACGCTGTGCCGTAACAAAGGGGTCTTCAAGGCTTTCCATATATACGTTGCCAAGAAGATTCATCATAAGCACGCGCACACCGCAAAGTTCAAACACCCCGCTCCCAAATCCCGGACATGAGGGCGGATAATTTGCAGGACGCAAAACAGTCGTTTTGTCATCAAGATATGTATATACCTCGGCACGTCTGAACACGTGGTTGCCCGTGGTGATAACATCTGCTCCCGAAACAAAAAGAGTTTCGGCAGACTCCTTTGTGATACCATTTCCGGGTGCGGAATTTTCACCGTTTACAATACAGATATCAACATTATATCGTGAACGGATATGCCACAGATTTTTTTGGATATAACTCAGTCCGTTTTTTCCCACAACATCGCCAACTGCCATGAAACGGAGAGTTTTGTTTTTCATTTCGCTCATTTTTGTCCTTTTATAATAATTCTGATTTTTTATACTATTTATTATAGCACCGACATATTTTTTTTGCAATAGTTTTTCCCCTCTTTCAGATTTTTGCATATGTTTTTAATATATATTTATGATCTGCAAGTTACGTGATATGTGCTGATGTGACTGTAAACCATGCCATCTCTAAAAATAGTTGCCGCAACCGCTAATATACTGCAACCGAGAATGTTGCAAAGCTCTGCGCGGCACATTTTTTTCGGAAACAAAGCCGTCAAAGAAACATAAATTCAAATAATATTTTATGTTTCAACAGAATGCCGCCCCGACTGTTATCGGGGCGGCAGTATTATATGCAAAAAATCAATTTTCTCCGTAGCGTATAAAATAACCTCTGCCGTAGGAGCACACGGGGCACACTGCGGGAGCCTCTTTACCTTTCACGGCATATCCGCAATTTGTGCAGAACCACACGGTATTGTCATCTCCGCCTCCGTAAAGAGTGCCGTCACGCATTTCATTAAGAATGTTTTTCAGTATGTCTTTGTGATTGTTTTCTATGGAACCTACCATTCGGAATTTTTCGGCAATATCCGAAAAGCCTTCTTCCTCAGCAACCCTTGCAAATTCACCGTACATGGACTCTGCCTCGTAAGTTTCGGCAGCTATTGCCGCCTGCAGATTCTGTGTTGTGTTTCCTATTTTCCCAAGATAATCGTACCATATTTCACTGTGTTCCTTTTCCTGATGGGAAAGGTCCCAAAGGCTGTCGCCAACTGTGGCGTACCCTTCCTCATATGCAGCGCCTGAGTAAAGCTCGTATTTTGTATGCGCCTTGGATTCCTCCGCCGCAGCTGCGGTAAGATTTCTTTCGGTGCGTGTTCCCGCAAGGGCATCACCGTATGACACCTCGGGAGTGGGAAGAATACCCTCATCGGGAGCTGCGGGTCTGCCGTTTGAGGGGGGAGTATTCGTATTTCCCCAAGTATTTCCTCGGTCGTTTTCGTACATATCGTTTTTCTGATTATTCATATAGGTTTACTCCTGAAACTGTTCTTATATATGATAAAACGGATACACCATGAAGCGCATCCGTTATCATTATATTCGGTTTTTAAGAACTGCGTGAGAGGTCACACTATATTTTTCGCCCGCAGGATATATGCATCCTGTTCCTTTTTGTCCATGGAATTCCACAAAACATTCCATCCGCACACACGCACCTGAAGATTTCTGTATTTTTCGGGATTATTCTGCGCATCAATAAGCAGCTCGGGACTGAAAATGTTGAAATGCACAGATGCTCCGCCACGCTCCATATACCCGCGCAATACCGCATAAAAAGCGTCAAGCCCGTCCGCACCCTGCACCGCAGAAGGGTGAAGCATGGCATCAAGGCAAAAGCCTGTGGTGCACAAGGTCGCATCTATACTTGTGGCAGACTTTATGAGCGCTGTTATTCCGTTTCTGTCCGCACCCGGTGTGGGAGATGCATTTTTGGATATTTCATCCCCCGCCATTCTACCATCGGGTGTGGCTTTTGTTTTTCCACCGTGAATAAGAAAAGCCCTTGCAGAATGCATTTCAATGGCATATCGGTCGCCGTGACCGTTTGTGTATTTTTGTAACAGATCGTAGCAAAATCTCGTTATAGCCGCAGCATAACTGTCAGCCACAGGGTCACCGTTACCGTATTTATGCTTTAAATTAAGCGCTCTTGCACGGAGTTTTTCGTACCCTTTCCAGTTACTGTCGAGTGCTGCTTTGAACCCCTCAAGCGTTATGATCTTCTTTTCAAAAACAAGCTCCCGCACCGTCATAAGCGCATCCACCGCAGTGCCAATACTGCACAACAACACACCTGAAACATTGCTTATACCGCAATCCAGGGCATCGGTCATACTTTCCATGCACGTAGAAAGTGTTGCTGAATACATGATAGAGGGATTTATGTCCTGCACATGGGCTTCAAGCTTTGCCATGGCTTTTATAAATTTCACGGTGATATGCTCAAACTGACGCAGATACTCCTTGTAAAAATCCTCAAAGCTTGTGATATTGAAAAGCTCTGCTCCCTTTTCTCCCACCTGCTTGCCGGATACCGTATCAAAGCCGTTATCAAACACCAGCGACACAGGCTTTAAGGCATTTATATGTATGCAGGAAATGCCCACACCGTGGTTTGATTTGGTCTTGTATTCATAGCATCCGCTCATAACGGAATCAACAGCCTGCTCGTATGTTGCGCCATTTGCCATAAGGCATTTTGTTATGGTGTCATCGTTACAGAAAACAATACTGCTCGTGCCGTGACGTATCATTTCCAGCGCCTTCAGAATAAAATCTTTTGGTGTTGAGCCATTTATTTTTAACTGAATTTTGGGATTATATATACCAAGTTTATCGTAAATTTCAAGAATAAGATACGACAGCTCGTTTACCTTTGTTGTGCCATCAGCATTCATTCCGCCAAGATACATGGGCTGCCCCCAGTAATTATCGATGGATGCCC
Source organism: Clostridia bacterium (assembly GCA_017549405.1). Classification (GTDB taxonomy): domain Bacteria; phylum Bacillota; class Clostridia; order Oscillospirales; family CAG-382; genus UMGS1052. Next base: position 3,388 of record JAFYUY010000047.1, read on the forward strand.
ACTGCATAAGAAAATATCCTATGAATTCAGAGATCTCGTCTTTTGTGTATCTTCCGCTTTCAATATCGTTCTTGTAGAACGGATAAAGGGAGCCGTCAAGTCCGTAACCCAAAGAACGCACCTGGTAATGGTCCACACTTTCGCTCAGCATGAAATAAATATATATGAGCTGAAGCATTTCATAAGTATCGGTTGGTGCACCGTCACGCAGGTGCAAAAGACACTGTGATATAGCGGGTGCTTTTGCAAAGCTTTTGGTGAGGGAATATTTATAAAGTCTGTCTATAAAACGGATAATGGCAGTATATTCCGTTTCCACTCCGCAGAAGAAATCTTCTTGCTTCCTTGTCAGCTTTCCGCTGTCGGAAAGCTTCTTTTTGCACTCACGTGCACGGGCAAGAATTCCCGAAAACCCAAGAGTCGAAAGAGCATCCCAATCGGGCACGGTATGATCAAAATCAAGCCAGCCGTGCACAGCACCCGCTGCATCTAAATCGGAGCATATTCCCGAGCTCTCAAATGCGTTCTGATATACTTCACTTCTCCATTTATCGGTTATATGAAAACGCAGAGGGCGGTTCCAGATATACATTCCGATAAAATAATCGTGCTCATTTATGTCTATGCGGGTGTTATCAAGTACATATTCAAAAAGCCCTGCTTTGTGTATGGGACGCGGAACGCCTTCAAGCTTTGCAGAAAGCTCGGAAAGTCCTTTGTATATTCCGTCATCGTCAAGACCCGTTGCTTCGTCATAATCGTAACCGTGATATTCCATACGGCGAAAAGCGTCATATTCCTCGTTCTTTTTGTGGTATTTGTTTTCTATGACCTCTCGGTCGGCATCAAGTGTTTTGAACATAACTTTACCCTTTCAAAAGAGATTATCATCTTGATTATACATTATACTGTGAAAAAGTCAATGAATATTCCAAAACAACTTGACTGTTTCAAAACAAAATATTATAATTAATATATATTTTTTGGGAGTTGTGTCATGAGAGAATTTATGAATTACGAATTTGTGGTGACCGATATAATCCATGCCTGCCATGTGCCCGCAGGTACGGGGGAAGCCGTGCACAGGAACCGTCCTGCACACGGACTTGCGTATATGACAGACAACAGCAAGATATATAACTTTGAAAACGGACTTTCGCTGTGCGCAGAAAAAAACAGCATTATATATCTGCCGAAAGCATCGAGCTATGTTGTTGAGACCCCGGGTCCCGGGGCATGCTATGCCATAAATTTTGAAGTCGCAGACATCTGCATTTCCGAACCGTTTGTATTCAGTCCGCAAAACACTGCCGACATGATCTCATCATTTTCGCGTGCTGAAAGATGCTGGGCGGAAAAGGATTTCGGATACCGCAGCAAGTGTATCTGCGAGCTTTACAACATCATATATATAATGCAACATGAATACTTTTCTCTGCATACAGGAAAATCAAAGGCGGGAATAATTGCTCCTGCCGTGGAATATATTCAAAAGAATTATACTTCTGAGTTGCTGAACATTTCAGAGCTTTCCGATATGTGTGCAATCACTCCCGAATATTTCAGAAGTATATTCCGCAAATGCTACGGCACATCGCCCAAAAAACACATAAACAATCTTAAGATGACCCGAGCCGCAGAACTTATATCGTCGGGTATGTTTACGGTTAAAGATGCCGCTGAAATGTCGGGGTTTTCGGATATAAGCCATTTCAGCCGTGAATTCAAAAAAGCTTACGGGGTACCGCCAACGGCATTGAGGAAAAAATAAAAAAGAGAACACTCGGTTCTCTTTAATATCTGAATTCTGTTTTTAATGCATCATTTTTCAATAACACAAGTAACCATTTTCACAAACATTTCCTTTGTAAGCGGGAATTTTGCAAATGGAGCTACTATGCTTCTCACGGGAGTTTCGTTATAATAGATAGGTGTTATGCTCTGATTCTTCAGAATACGGCGGAATCTTTTGATTGTCATCTTATTTATATAGGAAAAATACTCACTGCCATCATCTTTTTTTGATATTCTGAATTTTATTCTGTCATTTCCGTCAGGTACATCACGCACAAGTTCTTTATATGCCGCAACCAATGTGCTCTCGCTGAAAAACATATGACACCACGGCATATTTACCGCATCGGAAATATGTGCACCGAAAGGGTGATAATACGGTGGAAAGTTTATGAAAATGCGTCCGCCCGGACGGATTATGCGACGTGCCTCGGCAAGCACCTTTTCCGGCTGAGAAACATGCTCCATAAAATCGTTCATTATGATGGTATCAAAGGTATTATCTTCAAACCCGGAATTTGTGGCATCGCCCAGTACAAAAGTGAATTTTTGCGAAAGTCCGAGCTTTTCGGCAAGAGCGGCAGATTCTTGCTCATAGCTTTCTACCATGTCAATGCCCACTACCTTTTCCGCACCCAGCGATGCGTAATAAAGAGATTTGCCGCCTGCGCCGCATCCAAAGTCAAGAACTTTCTTATCTTTGAACATTTCCTCTGCAGAATATTTTTCGAGAAAGAATTTTATGGTATCTTCGCCCTTTTCAAACTGCCACATGGCATAACTTTTTTCGCCCTGCACCTGCATATTGAAGGGGTGTATCTGTTTTGGGAAAACCTTATTCAGGGCTTTGAGTGCGCGTACTCCGAATGCTGACATATATTTCTCCTTGGTATTTTATTCAACTACTATATTAACACAAAGCCCCCGTTTTGTCAACGGGGGCTGTTTTCTCATTCAACCGTTATTTCAAACTTTTCTTCCGTTGTCACCCGCTTTGCGACAAGTTCAACAACATATGTGGTGCGTTCAGCACAAATATCGTGGCGGATATCGGTAACATCGGAAAGTGAAACTTCAAATATATCGGAATCATAGCTTAATGTCATGTGTTCTTCTTCTGTTCCGAAAACTATTTTTCCGTTGCAGAGCTTCGGTTTATGCGGAGTTACAAACCTCTCGCAAAGGCTTTCGGGCTTTTCCGAAAAAGAGAAGGTATCGCATATTACCGTTTTTCCGCTTTTAGCATCAAAATCTATTTTTCTGACTAAGCTGTTCAAAATCGGGATACCATAGGCTTTTGACATTTCGCACTGCAAACCGTTCTCAGTTATCACAACGTTTTCGGCACGATGCTCCTCGCCGCCCTTTTGTCCCCTTCCGCATATTACGGGAAGGTTGTGAGAAAGGGACGAGGGTGCAAAAAATTCATAACGTTTCTCTCCGAAATATCCGTTTACATACTCCGAGGCACCGATATCGTCAAGAATACGCACACCGTTTTTCACAAGCATAAACGAGCCGACATCATTATGATTGTGTTCTTCGTTATTGTGTCCGCCTTTTGCGGCAATGCTTACTCCGTTTTCGGAGGTCGATATCATTATCTGCGCATCAGGATATATGTGGGTTCCGTAGCGGTGGGAGATTTCATTTTCAAGATCGTGAGCTACCCATACAAATTCACGCAGCTCACGGGTAAATCTCATTCGCAGAATATCGGGGAAAGAAAAATCCATAAGCTCCTTTCCCACAAGGGAAACTTCGGGGAAAAGTTCCTTTGTTTTTGAAAGAAGCCCGGGCAAAGCGTAGAATATTGTTTTTCCCCACATATCCGCAAAGGAAACATACTGCCCCCGGGGGAAGGTGCAGTTGCAGAAAAACGAGGCTGTCTTTTTTATCTTCTCATCATCGAGAATGTTTATTCTTCCGTCTGTCCGACGATAAAGCATTTCGGCAAAGTAAAGATAATAACCAAAGCCATAACCCCAGTATCCAAGACCTTCTGAGCAGGCACCGTCACTTGTTATGGATTTTGTGTAATTGGTTATGCCGTTTATACAGCTTTCGAGTATTGCCGAAAGGCGGGAAAGATCTTTTTCACAGTACATTGCGGCAATTCCGCATCCGCCGTTGCAAACACACACCCAGTTATTGCTTCCGACAGTGTTCCAGGAAACCTTATCGGTGCAGCGGTCAAGCACACGGCGTGAAAGCTCATGTTCACAGCGCTTACGCACAACGGGAGAAAGCATATTACCCACAAGGGAAAGCGTTTCGGCGATACCGGATGCTGTTTCGGATGCGAAAAGATCGACGGTAAAAGTGCCGTCCGTTTGCACTTCCGAAAGTCCCGTGCCGCGAAGATGTGCAGGCAAGCACCACGTGTATTCCGAGCAGATAGCCCACAAAATATCCTCAAGGTATTCTATATCTTCTTTATTATCGTAAAGCCATGACAAAATTGAAAAGACAACAAGCTTTCTGCGGCGGATAAAATATCCGTCATCGGGAGAGCTTTCATATTCTGTTCGGTTTCCGTCGGTTTCAAATCGTTTGAACGCAGAAAAGCGCAATTCACATATAGGGGTACCGCGAAGAGCTCCACCCGCCTCCTTTAACATTTTCAGCTTTTGCGCAAGGAGTGGGTTTGAAAGCACCCTTTCACGCTCGGCTTCTCCGTATGCAATATCAATATTTCCCACAGATTCAAGAATGTCATATATGTCGCTTGCGCAGTATTTTTTCATAGATCATCCCCCGTTTCTTTTTAGATTTTAACACAGACGTAAGCTTTTGGTCAAGGTATTGGCAATAAAAAGCGGATTTTTGCTTTAATTTGCCTTTTTCTGATAAAAAAAGCAGAGAAATCCGTTATGGATCCCTCTGTTCGTTTTTTATTCGGCAGATATTTCTGTGTATGCACCCATAAATTTGAAAAACTCAGACTCGTTTTCCAAAACCGTAAACAGTTCTGTCAATTCTTTTGTTATACCTTGCGTGTCACCCTCGACATAAAACATGAATTCAAAATCACGTCCCGGGATAGGTCGGCTTTCTATTTTGGTGAGATTGATTCCTGCAGCGGAAAAACGCGAAAGGACATCTGCAAGAGCACCTGCGCGGTTTTCAAGTCCGAACATGAATGCGAATTTTGTCACCTCCGGATAAACTTCAAGTTCCTTTGATATGCAGTAGAACATTGTGAAGTTTACATTGCTGTTTTGCACATCTCCCCTCAACACGGAAAGCCCGTATTTTTCTGCGCATACAGGAGAGCATATAGCTGCGATATCCCGCCTTTCACTCTGTGCCGCATATTTTGCAGCCTTAGCGGTATTTTCGCAGGGTATCACCTTTATGTTTTTATTCTTGCCAAGGAAAATGCTGCACTGCCCTATTGCCTGGCGGTGGGAATGTATTTCCCTTATTTCGGAAAAATCAACGCCATCCTTTGCCATCAGCACATGATGTACGGGAAGTTTTACCGAACGCACCACAAAGCCACCGAAACGGGACAGCATTTCATAGACTTCGGAAACACTGCCGTATATACTGTTCTCAAATGGCAAAACACCATATTTGCACAGTCCCGAATCCACGCTTTTTATAACACTTTCAAAATCTTCGAAAAACATTGTGCGCGGCTCTTCAAACAAAATATGTGCCGCAATATCAGAATATGCTCCCTCCACACCCTGACATGCCACATCCGCAAAACCGGGGAAAACGGCATTTTCACCGCATTTTTCGGTCAAAGATGCTATCACACGGGAGGGTTCTGTTATCTTTGCCGATTGACGGGAACGGCTTATTTCAAGGATCCTTTTATAAAGTCCCGTTACGGCACTGCGGTTTTCGGGAGAGGCTATTTGCGACAGCCGTGACAAAAGCTGTTCTTCACGAGCTCTGTCAAGTACGGCTTTCCCCGTACGGCGCTTAAATTCCGCAACCTCATCGCAAAGAGCCAGGCGGGTTTCATAAAGCTCCACTATTTTGCTGTCAACGTCATTTATCGCACTGCGAATCTTTTCAAGATCAAGCTCCATTTTTCACACCTTCTTTACTGTTCGCCGCTTTGCAAAAGATCATATACTGCAAATGCCGCTGCCGTGCGTACCACAACGGATGCACGCGTTGCAATACACGGGTCGTGTCTGCCGTTTATCTCAATAACCGCATTTTCTTTTGTTTTAAGATCAACGGTCTTTTGCGGAAGGCTTATAGACGGTGTGGGCTTTAGTGCCACCCTGAATATCACGGGCATTCCCGTGGTCATGCCACCGCATATGCCGCCCGAGTTATTTGTATATGTGCGGACATTTCCGTCACCATCGAAATAGTATTCATCGTTATACTGAGAACCTGTCATTTCGCTTCCGCAAAATCCCGCACCGAATTCTATTCCTTTTACGGCAGGAATGCCAAACATCATTTTTGCAATGGCATTTTCGACCCCGCAAAACATGGGCTCGCCAACCCCCACCGGCAGACCTGTTATTTTGCATTCTATAACTCCGCCCACGGAATCAAGCTTTTGCGCAGTATTCCTTATAAGCTCTGTCATTTCTTTTTCAACATTCCTGTCTATTACGGGGAAAGAAGATTCCGTAAGTCTTTGCATAAGATCGCCTTGCTCATCGGTTTGACAAAACGGTGTATCCTTTATGTTTCCGACAGAATATATGTGGCAGGCAATTTTTATTCCGCGCGAACTTAAAAGCGGAAGAGCTATTGCCCCCGCAATACATATTGGTGCAGTAAGTCTTCCCGAAAACTGACCGCCGCCACGCATATCGTAGTTTTCTCCGTAGCGTACCATGGCTGGAAAATCCGCATGGGAGGGACGCGGGCGGTGCGAAAGATCCGAATAATCTGCCGAGCGCACATCACGGTTGCGTATTACCGCACAAACGGAAGTGCCTACAGTCTTTCCGTTTTCCACGCCCGAAACAAATTCCACCGTATCAGGCTCCCGTCTGCTTGTGGCAAGCGGAGAATTTCCCGGAGCGCGCTGTGCCATTATATGCGCAACATATTCTTCATCGATCGGTGTCCCCGCGCAAAATCCGTCAATTATCACTCCGATCGACGGTGCATGGGACTGACCGAACACCGTAAGTTTTATGTTTTCACCATAACAGTTCATTACTTTTCCTCCGTCAAGCTATAAAAAATATCAAAAAATTCGGGGTAAGATTTGGACACGGCATCTGCACCTTTTATTGTAACATCCCCCGTGCAGAACTGTGCCGCTATTGCCGCCGACATTACTATTCTGTGGTCACCAAAGCCGTCAACCATTCCGCCCGCAAGGGTGCCCGTTCCTTCTATATATATATTATCTCCGTCGGAATAAGCACATCCGCCAAGAGCATTTATCATTTCACATACTGCAAGAATTCTGTCACTTTCCTTAAAGCGCAGTCTTTGCACGTTTTTCAAAACGCTTTTGCCCTTTGCGGACGCTGCAAGGACGCAAAGGACGGGGACGAGGTCGGGGGTATCTTCAACATTTATATCAAGAGGAAACATTTCACCGCATCTTGTCACACTTATTCTGTCCTGCGTGAATTCCACATTTATTCCGCAATCTGACAAGATCTTCATAACTGCTCTGTCGGGCTGTAACGAGTGTGGATCTATGCCGTTAACGGTAATTTTTTCGCTGTTTGCGGCACAAAGGAAAAATGCCGAATTCGACCAGTCTCCACCTGCGTGAAAAATTCCGTCAGCGTTTGTATACTTGCCTCGGCAAGTATAGATGCCGTTCTTTTCCTCGACCTTCACACCAAATTTTCCCATTGCCTCTATTGTCATATCCACATATCCGCGGGAGCTTAACGGAGTCGTAAGCTTTATTCTTGCATTCTCACACAGCGGAAGGACAAACAACAGTCCCGAAAGATACTGCGAGCTTATGTTACCGCTTATTTCAAAATCTCCTTCGGGAATTGCGGTCTTTTCTATATGTATGGGCATATTCTCCGACGAAAAAACTGCGCCCTTTTGCGACAATGCCGTACACAGATCGGAAAACGGGCGGCTCGGAAGTTTGCCCGTTCCCGTCATCACGGCACCTCGCCTGCAAAATAACGAAACAAACGGCAGCAAAAATCTTGCGGTGGAACCGCTCTCCCTGCAGAATATCTCAGTATCTTTTGGAAGAGAGTCTTTTATATATCCGATATCGAGCGGTTTTTCTACCGTTATTTCTTTTTCGCTGATATTTATCTGTGCACCAAGTGCCTTAAGGCATGAAACAGTAGCCTGAATATCCTCGGACAGCGAGGAATTATAGGTTATGACTGTTTTACCGTGCGCCATGCACGCGCAAATGATAAGGCGGTGAAGTTCGGATTTTGAGGATATTACGGAAACACTTCCCCGCGGCGTCATTCCCGCACGCAATGTTATTTGTTCATGAGTTTCAGCCACTTTCATGCCGTTCCTTTCGTATTGAATATATTAAACTGTTATTCAAGGATCATAGAAAGCATATCGGAAAACTTTTCAAGGGTCACTTTTTCCAGAATGCATTTTCCTATCTCGCGCGGGATAACAAGGGTTATATCTTTGCCGTCAACCTTTTTGTCACCGCAAGATATATCAAACATTTCTTTTTTTGTTATATCATACGCACAGGGCAAAGAATACTTCTCAAGCACAGTCTTAAGCCTTTCGGTTATTTTTTCTCCATAACCCAGCTTTTCTGAAATTTCGGATATCATCATCATACCAACAGCCACAGCCTCCCCGTGAGAGAGTGTGAATCCGCTGTGCTTTTCCACGGCATGTCCAAGGGTGTGACCAAGATTCAGAAGCTTTCGCTCCCCTGTTTCTTTTTCATCTTTTTCAACAATATCGCGCTTTATCTCCACGCACCGAGTGATGATACTTTGAATATCGTAATCTCCCGATGCAAGCTCTTCAAAAAGCTCTTTATCGCAGATGACACCGTACTTTATTATTTCGGAAAGCCCGCAGGACACCTCGCGGGAGGGCAATGTTTCAAACGTGTCGGTATCGCATATAACAAGCGACGGCTGATGAAACGCACCCACAAGATTTTTTCCCGTGCTTATATCAACTGCAGTCTTCCCGCCCACCGAAGAATCACATGCTGAAAGTATGGTCGTGGGTATCTGAACAAAGCGTATGCCGCGAAGATATGTTGCAGCGCAAAAGCCTGCCATATCCCCCACAACTCCGCCGCCAAGTGCTATAATGATATCCGTGCGGGAAAGCTTTTGACGTGCAAGAAATTCTATGATATCGGAATATGTATTAAGATTTTTGCTTTTTTCCCCCGCGGGAAATACATATTGAACGGTGGAAAAACCCGCATTTTCAAGGCTTGTTTTCACCTTTTCTCCGTAAAGCGGGAAAACATTACTGTCGGAGATCACAGCGGCTTTGCAGGGCAATATTGCCTGTGCTGTGATATTGCCGCAATCGCAAAGCAACTCTTCTCCGATCACGACTTTATATTTTACCGATGCGTTTACATCAACTGTTGTCATTATCCGATATCCTTTCGTGGAAATTTATCTGTAAGCGACCTGCTTTGCACCTTCGATCCTTCCCGCAAGATCATCGAACTGTTCGGGAGTAAGTGACTGTGCACCGTCGCAAAGTGCCTTCTGCGGGTTGTTGTGAACTTCTATTATAAGTCCGTCGGCACCCGCAACAACTGCCGCCAGCGCCATTGACGGAACAAGGGAAGCTTTTCCTGTTGCGTGGCTTGGGTCGATAACTACGGGAAGATGTGTCATCTGATGAAGCAGAGGAACTGCGGAGATATCAAGGGTATTGCGGGTCGCAGTCTCGAATGTTCTTATTCCGCGTTCGCAAAGAATGACCTTTTCATTACCCTCGGACATGATGTATTCCGCACTCATAAGAAGCTCTTCAAGGGTATTGGAAAGTCCGCGTTTTAAAAGGATGGGCTTGTCGCATCTGCCGAGGTGCTTGAGCAGCTCGAAGTTCTGCATATTTCTTGCACCGACCTGGATGATATCCACATTTTCGAAAAGCGGGAGATGCTCGTAATCCATTATTTCCGTAACTACGGGAATTCCTATCTTTTCTTTAACCTTGACAAGAAGCTGAAGTCCGTCCTCGCGCATTCCCTGGAAAGCGTAGGGCGAAGTTCTCGGCTTGAATGCGCCTCCGCGAAGCACATTTGCTCCGCTTGCCTTGACAGATTTTGCGATCTCCGTGAGCTGTTCTTCGGATTCTATGGAACACGGACCTGCCATTACCATAAGGTTTCCGCCGCCGATCTTGGTTCCGTTTTCAAGCTCTATTACCGTGTCCTCGGGATGAAATTTGCGGTTTGCCTGCTTATACGGTTCGGATACACGCTTTATGCTCTCTACGATATCAAGGGCACCCAGCATATCCACATCTATTTTGGAAGTGTCGCCCACAAGACCCATGATGGTCTGATTCTGACCGTGGGTGAAGTGGGGCTCAATGTTCATTTCACGCATCCAAGCGGTGAGTCTGTCGAGTTGATTTTTGTCGCAGTTGTTTTTTAAAACGATTACCATGATTTTTTACTTCCTTTCGGTAATTATAAATGATTTTTTGATTTGAGTCAATACACGTCGGGTTAATTTGATGTTAAAATAAAATAAGACCGAAGCTTTTAATAGCTTTCGGTCTTTTGTCGTCTGTTTTTTTAAAATTCACATTGCGGGAACCCTATGAATACAACGACAAAAGACCTTGCTAAAGTAAAAAGCAAAGCCAAAGAAAAAGCTATAAAACTTTGTTGTCATTGTGATCATAACGGGTAAAACCTTTCGGGAATTGATTTATTGACACACATTATATACCTTTGAAAATCGTTTGTCAATAGTTTTTTGAATTTTTTATATTTTTTCTTGCCTAGGTTACAGTGAAAACTGTTGCATATCGTGTTTAAATATGGTATAATTAGATCATAAATTAAGGAGATTGATTTTAATGAGAGTCGGAAAAATATGTAAAGCAACATCAATAGTATTGTTTATTCTTAATTTTATAGGATCTATTGTTTTAGGAAATACATTCGCAATTCCAAAAGATTATTCATTTGGCGACCCAAGTTTTAATTTGACTATTTTTCTCTATAGTGTTATTATGGGTTTTATTTTTTGCTTGTTGTTATATGCTCTTGGAGAGATTATTGACCAGCTTGAATACTTAAATAGTAATTCTAAAAAAATATTTGACTCATTGAAAGCAATCAATATTGTTATTCCTGATAACACCCTTAATAATCAAACTGCCGAAACAACACGAGAGTCTCAAAAATCAGAGCATATGTGGGTATGCAATTCTTGTGGTAAATTAAGAGATAAATCACCTTG
>JAFYUY010000048.1 GCA_017549405.1 Clostridia bacterium
CAATATAAAAAAACAAAAACCGGAGGTTTTATTGTATTATGGCAGGATCAAGGAAAATATCGGTTCCGGGGCTTATTTTTGCAAGCCTTTTGTCACTTGCGGCAGGATCTGTCGGAGCACTTCTTGCAGGGGGGAACTTCGGGCTTTACGGAATGCTCAATCTACCGCCCCTTTCACCGCCGCCCGCAGTGTTCGGTATCGTATGGACGGTGCTTTATCTGCTCATGGGTGCGGCTTCGTATTTTATCCACAATAGCGGAAGTGCCGATTCGGGAGGCGCCCTCGGTCTTTATGTTTTATATCTTGTGACAAACATTCTGTGGCCGGCGGCGTTCTTTGGCAAGGGAGCTTTTCTTCTTTCTTTTTTCCTTATCTGCGCTCAGATATTACTCATTCTTGCCTGCTTTTCGGCATACAGAAAAATATCTGCCCTTGCAGCATGGCTGATCTTTCCCACAATAATCTGGAGCTTCTTCGCTCTTTATCTCAACGGCGGGGTGCTGTTTCTCAACTGAATGAACACAGTTGACAACTTGGCAAATAAATGGTAAAATATATTGACATTAAATTTTAAAATGGAAAATCAAACAGATTCTGAGAGGAATAAAACTTATGAATACGGAAATAAAAAATAAATATGACCTTTGGCTTGAAAAAGCAACGGAAGACCCCGCCCTTTGCGAGGAGCTCCGTGAGATCTCCCAAAATGAGGACGGCATATTCGACAGATTTTATACCGAGCTTAAATTCGGCACGGCCGGTCTGCGCGGAATTATCGGTGCCGGCGCAAACCGCATGAACATATATACCGTGGGCAGAGTTACCCGCGGTCTTGCAGATTGCATCAACTCAAAAAAGAGTGGCGGCAAGGTGGCGATCTCCTATGATCCCCGCATAAACTCCGAGCTTTTTGCAAAGCACGCGGCGCAGGTCCTTGCAGCGGCAGGCATACATGTTTATATAACCCCCGAGCTTGAACCCACACCCGTACTTTCCTTTATGGTGAGATATTACGGCTGTGATGCGGGCATTATGATAACCGCAAGCCACAACCCCGCCCAATATAACGGCTACAAGTGCTACGGTCCCGACGGATGTCAGATGACCGATGTTTATGCCGACGAGACCACTTCCTTTGTTGAAAAGCTTGATTATTTCGGCATAGAAAAGATGGATTTTGACTCTGCCATCAAAAACGGATCGGTGGAATATACCGATGAAAAAATGATGGAAGATTATTATTCAGCGGTAATTTCACGCAGTATCGACCCCGAAATTTTTTCAAAAAGCGGACTTCATGTCCTTTACTCTCCCCTTAACGGCACGGGAAACATACCGGTACGCACCGTGCTTTCCCGCATGGGAATAAAGGTGGATATAGTTCCCGAGCAGGAAAAGCCCGACGGCAACTTCCCCACAACACCCTTCCCCAACCCCGAATTCCCCAAGGCATTTGAGCTTGGCATCGGCATTGCAAAGGACACCTGTCCCGATCTTATCCTTGCCACAGACCCCGATGCCGACCGCGCGGGCATTGCCGTGCATGATACCGACGGGCAGTACCGCCTTATGACGGGAAATGAGCTGGGATGCATGATGCTTTATTACATTCTTTCCCGCAAGACCGAAAAGGGCATACTCCCCGAAGGTGCCATGGCGGTAAAGAGCATAGTATCATCCGACCTTGCGGGCAAGGTTGCAGAGAAATTCTCCTGCCGCATGGTAAATGTTCTCACGGGCTTTAAATACATCGGTGAGCAGATAAAGCTTCTTGAAGAGATCGGCTGCGAGGATAAATTCCAGCTTGGCTTTGAAGAAAGCTACGGTTATCTTTCAGGCTCCTATGTGCGTGATAAGGATGCTGTTTTTGCATCGCTCATGATATGCGAAATGGCGGCATACTGCAAGATGTGCGGCAAAACGCTGCTTGATTTCATGCAGGATATATACAGCGAATTCGGTGTTTTCCGTCACAAGACCATAAGCGCATCCTTTGATGGCGAGCAGGGTATGAACACCATGGCAGCCATAATGCAGGGTCTGCGCGACAACACCCCGTGCGAGATCGCAGGCCTTTCCGTATTGAAGGTTTCGGATTTTAAACTTGGCACCTGCACAGATACCACGACGGGCAAGACTGAAAAGATAGATCTTCCCTCGTCGGATGTTTTCGCCATGTATCTCGAAAACGACTGCAGTCTTATCATCCGCCCCTCGGGCACAGAACCCAAGATAAAGGCATACCTCACAGCCTGCGGTGCAACGCTTGATGAGGCAGATAAGATAGTTTCCACCCTTGAAAGCTGTGCAAATGCGGTTTTCGGAAAATAATAATTTATAAATAATACAAAAGGACGGGATTCTTCCCGTCCTTTTTTATATGCTCCGCCTTTTCGACAATTTTTTCACTCAGATGGGTATATAATATATGCACGTAATAGCATATTTGCCATATCTTGCCATATCGGAGGCGGTACCATGACTCAAAAAACAATAAAAACTGTAACGGAGCTGAAAATAGATCCGCCGCACAACCCTGCCGCAAAGATATTTTTGCACGGGACTTTGCAAACAAAAGCTGCCGCAAGCATTTTTGTGAGGTTTTTATATCTTGTCTCGGGCTTTGTACTGGGTCTTTGCGCCATGCCGTACGGAACATACCCATGCGGGACTGCGCTTATCTGCGCTTGCGGAAAATACCGTTTGTTTTCGTATATCGGCGCCTGCGTTGCGGCACTTTTAACAGAAAGCACGGCAAGCACAGTTGCCATAAACACCCTTGTTTTTTTCCTTTTTGCCTTTCCCGCATGGAGAAAGAAAAAACATTTTGCTGACAATTTGCGCACACGCATAATCATTTCCGCAATCGTGGGAGTCGTATGCGGAGGCGCCTTTGCGTATGCGGGCGGATGGGAACACAGATATTTGCTATGCGGTCTATCCTTTGCAATTTTTTTGCCGTCGGTAACTTTATGTATAAGCTGCGCGCTCGCATCCATGCGGAAAAACACCGCCGTAATAGACGGCGCATTTTGCACGGCATGTGTGCTTTTTACATACGCTTTGTCGAATTTCGGCGGTACGGGATTTTATCCCGCAGTATCCTTTGCCGCCCTTTCTGCCCTTGTTGCCGCCTCTTGCGGCGGAAGTCTTTACGGAATACTTTTCGGTGCCGTGTGCGGTGTTGCCTGCGGCGGATTTTCACAGGGGGCAGTACTTGCCGTATGCTTTGCGGCAGCGGGAGGAATAAGCGGTCTTTTTGCAAAAGAGAAAATGGGGGTATCATCCCTTTCCTTTGCCATATGCTTTTTTGCGTGCGCCGCGTATTTCGAGCCTGCCGACGGTTTTGACATTTCGCTGAGTTGCGGTCTTGGCTGCACCCTTTTCCCCGGAATATCGGCACTTTTGCCCCGCATGGCGGTAAAGAGCACCTCATTTCCATCGGTTACAAACACAAAAAATCTTCCGTGGGAGCATCTTTCTGCCACCTTTTCTTCCCTTTCGGACGTGGTCTACAACGTTTCGGACAAGCTGAAATATCCCTCTCATGCCGAAACGGGCGAATGTGTTGACAAGGTCACGGCACATATATGCGGAAGCTGCGCCATGCGGGAAAACTGCTATGCGGCAAAGCTATACACCCGCGAAAACATCCGCGACACGGTGTGCACCCGCCTCTCTTTGGGCGGTCTTAAAAAGAGCGACTACCCCGAAAAATATGCGGAAAGCTGCATAAAGCTATGTGAGATGACCGAAAGACTCAACGAAAGCTACGCGGAGCTTGTGCAAGGCAGATTCCGCGACAACAAAACAGAAATATTGGCAGCGGAGTACAGTACCATGGCAAGATTATTTAAATATACATCGCAAAAAACAAAAACAGATACCACCCCCGACAACGCCCTGCGCGATGCCGCAATTTCGGCTCTTTCCGCCATAGGTCTTCGGTTTTCCTCCATCGAAGCCTATGGTGTCCGCATAAAAACGGTGGAGGTGCATGGGATAAAGCTTGAAAACTTCCCTTGCACCTCCGAGGAGCTTGCAGATTATATGAGTGAAAAATGCGGATATCTTTTCAATTCTCCCGAATATATCGGCACGGGCGAAAAAATGACGGCACGATTCATAAGAAAAAGAAGATTCAAACCTGAATATGCCCGCAGTGTGTGCGCAAAGGGTGGCGAGGGCGTGTGCGGTGACAGCGTTAATTTCTTCGAAAGCGACGAACACTATTTTTATGCCCTCATTTCCGACGGAATGGGCAGCGGAAGAAGTGCGGCTCTCACTTCTCGTTTGACCTCTGTGTTTATTGAAAAACTACTCACAACGGGCACGCACAAAAGCATCACCTTGGAAATGCTGAACAATTTACTTCTTTCCAAAAATGACGAGAGCTTTGCCACAGTCGATCTTCTTGAAATCGACCTTTTAACGGGAGATGCGTCGTTTATTAAAGCGGGCGCCGCACCGGCATATATACTGCGGGCTTCAAAGCTATACAAAATAGCCTCACACACTCCGCCCGCCGGCATAATCCGCTCATTCAATGCGGAAAACACACGCTTTACGCTCTCCCCCGGAGATACGGTGCTCATGCTTTCCGACGGAATTGTGCAATCCTCCGACGATGCTCCCTGGCTGTGTGAAATGTTAAATGCAGTACCGACCGAAACACCATCGGAGCTTGCCGAAAAAGTGCTCTCCCGAGCACGAAGGATAAACCAGCGCGAGGATGACATGACCTGCGTTGCGGTGAGGGTGGAATAGACATTATCGAAAAGTGAAATAGTCAATGAAGAAAACGCGTGCAATTTTCTGCACGCGTTTTTCGATCAATCTGATTCACCGTTTATTTTTCTTTTTCACGCTATGTGAAAAGAAAGAACTCAAATAAGCTTTTCATATGTTATTCGCTCATTGCAATTAGGCTCGGGGATATAGATTATGCCCGTTTCGCAAAAGCCGCATTTCTGAAGCATTCTGCGCATTGCCTTATTGCCACGATGGGTATCTATGCGGATGGAGGTCTTGCCGTTCTCTTTGCAAAAACGGGCTATATCCTCCATAAACTGCGATCCGACACCACGTCTTGTTACAGCAAGATCCACGCAATAGCGGTGGACGGCGGCATAGCTTTGTTCGTCGCCCTGCCATTTGCCGGGGAATTCTCCTCCCTCGATCACATCGTATGCGGGCTCGTTTCCGAATATCACCGCGGCAACTCCCACGGGAATATCGTTTTCATCGCAATAAACATAACCTATCCCTTTTTGAATATCCGAAGAATAGGTTTCGCGGTTGGGATATCCCGCCTGCCACTGGTCAATTTTAAGCACCTCGCGCATATTGCGCTTGGCAAGGTCTATCATGGAATCAATTTTATCAAGATCCCGCATTTCAAGTTTTCTTAATATGTACATTTTATTCCTTTTGGGGTTATTATTTTACTTCGGCAAGGTATTTTGCCATAAGACCGAGAGTCACCTGCTGGCGCTCTTTAAGCTCGGGAGGCAAGAAGCAGTTGAGAGAGCTTTCTATGGAAACGCTTCCCTCGAAAGAAGATTCGCCCAGCGCCTTACGGAAGGAGTTCCAGTTTATATTTCCGCCAAAAGGCATATAATGCTCATCACGGAAGCCGCTGTTATCGTGAATGTGGAATGCCTTTAAAAGATCTCCGCACAGAGTCACCATCTCGCCCGCATCATGACCTGCAGTGTTGCAGTGACCGGTATCAAGGCAAATAAAGAAATTGGGGAAATTAAGGCGCTTTACAAATTCCACAAGATTGGGAATTCCCGCAAGGCGGTGCTTCTTGGTAGGCATATTTTCAATGCAGATGCACACGTTCCATTCAAGAGCGTATGTGCAAAGTGCACGGAAGAACTCTTCGTTTACCTTTTCGGCAAAATCGGAATCAAGCTCATCGTTCCATTCATAAGGCATAAGGGGGTGCACGATGAGATACTTTGTGCCGAGGAAGGAGGTGGCACGCACGCAGGTCTTCATGCTTTCAAGATTCTGTGCACGAAGCTCCTCGGTGGTGTCGATCACGGGCCAGGTGCCATGGACCTGATAAATTTCAATGCCGGCTGCCGAAGCTTTCTTAACTTCTTCCTGCATTGCACAGCGAAGCTCGTCGTCGTTCATGGAATAATAGGGAGCATCGGGGCGACAGATTCCCGAATAATCGGCGCAGGAATAGCCGTGGGATGCCATTTTTTCATAGTCGCACTCTTTGGTGCCCGGTTTCCAGTAAGCGGATGTGGTTATACCTGTTCTTAGCATGATATTTCTTATTCCTTTCGTTTATACCTGTTTGAAAAATTCCAGAAGTTCGCCTGACGGTCCCTTTACAAAAGCAATATTTATGGATATCTTTTCGGGACTGCTCTCCAGCGGAATAACGGACGGCTCCTTGTGAGATACAGCACCCGCCGCAAGCGCTGTTTTATATGCCGCATCCACGTCATCACAGCACATAGCAAAGTGCATATATTTGCCCTCAGCGGGGAAATCGGTATCGTTTCCACCTGCAAAAAGCTCTATTCTGCCACCGTCACCGAGGTCAAACATGGCAATTCTTTTATCGCCCTCACCCCAGGAAACTACAAATTCAAGACCCAAAGCCTTATAAAACTCAACGGACTTTTCAAAATCGTTGGCCTTGAGCGCAATGTGATGAAAGCCAAGACCCTTTATAATACTGTTTGACATAAACAAAAACTCCTTTTGGGTTTTTTCTATATTATATACCTTATAGCCACTTTTTTCAATGTTTTTTACAAAAAAGATTTATAAAAATGCGCAGTATCGGCGCATCACCTTCCCAAAATATGCTCCCGCAAAAAATGACACATACGGGGAGCCTTAAATATCAGTAAAACACCTTTATGTCGGGATTTAGAGTTTTGAGATATTTCACCGCTTCGGGGTCGTATTCTGCCTCGTATATTATGTCTTCTCTGAAATTATCTTCAAAATAACAGTTGTTGTCTTTGTAATTAAACATATCTTGTGAAATTTCAGACAGCAGAATTATAACATAGATCGGACTGCCATCGACATAATACATGGGGTAATACTCACATTCATGTGTTCCCCTATACAAATGCATCACCTTAATTCCCACTATTTTATGTAATGAAACATCTTCCCTTGAAAATGCCGACTTTATGTAAACTCTGTCACCTTTGATGTAAAGCCCCGTATCCGCATTTTTTTATCAAGAAGCTGCGCAAGAATTTCAAAAATCACCCATGGCAAAAATATAATAGACCCATATAACCAGTCTCCGATATATAATGCTGCCACGAAAAAACCGCCAATCAAAAGCCAAGAAAACAATTTAGGTCTTTCTTGAAGAACTGCTGTTGACCTAAGATAAAATTCCGTTTTCACTTCTTGTAATCACCCCAAACTAAAATTCAGTTACAGCAATAAGAAGCTCATCAAAAAACGTTTTCAAAAACAAGCCTTCTGTGCCGGTATAATCTTTCATAAGCTTGCGAGCAACGGAATCTGCCTCATTTGCAATCTTAAATACAGATTCTATCTGCTGTGAACCAAACTCAGATAATATACCAACTGCGGCAGCTTTTGCGCTTTCCTTTGCAATTTCTTGCACACTTCTTTCGACCTTGCTTTCCTCTCAATCGGCTCCCCGCAAAAAATGACACATACGGGGAGCCTTAAATATCAGTAGAACACCTTTATGTCGGGATTGAGAGTTTTGAGATATTTCACCGCTTCGGGGTCGAATTGTACCTCTTCTATAATGTATTCACCAAAAGAAGATCCAAACATATATTCATTCTGCTTATAATTATACATTTCTAGTGTAATTTCCCTAAGCAGAATCATCAAATACATAGGCGTGCCGTCCTTATATCGATGAAATATAATACGATCTTCGTTAGGACCATCCGAACACATCTGCATAATTTTAATTCCTTTTATGTTTTGAGGGTCAATGCTTTTTTCACCCAATCCTTTCACATATACACTACTGCCGTCGATACAAAACCGTGTATCATTAGATAGTTTCGCAATGTACATGAATATCGGCCCCAAAACTATTAAGGGTGAACCTATTAAGATAAATATCCACGACTTATACCATATTGCAAAAGCAATTATCAGTATTGCCAAAAAAATGCCAAAAAGCGGCGGAATATATATCATTGAATCTCTGGTTCTGAGGCAGAATTTTGTTTTCACTTTTACCCTCCCGCCATTCCCTGACCTAAAGCCATAAGCAATTCATCAAAAAATGCCTTTAAGAATTCTCCGTCTGTGGCTGTATAGTTTTTCATAAGTTCTCGCGCGGCAGACCCTGCTTCGTCAGCCATTTTTATCGCATGACCTATATATTTCGAGCTTAATTCGGAAAAAAGACCGAAAGCTGCGGCTTTTGCACTTTCCTTTGCAATTTCTTGCATATTTTTTTCGCCGTTAACAAGCTCATCCGATGCAGTAACAATAGCTGAACCGACCACATTTCCAAAAACCTCACCGACAGATGTTCCGACCTTGGTTCCAATTTTTTTGGCAGCCTCTCCGCCGATCTGCTTGGCAATCGTCTTGCCGGCTACGCCACCTACTGTTCCGGAAGCTTCGGTAATCAGTTTCGTACCAAAGCTTCTGATAAATTCCGCATTGCCGCTCTTTCCCATAAGCTTACTTATACCGGCAGCATGGGTGGCATCGGTAACGCTTTTTTTGTAAAGATTTTTAAGAAAATCAGATTTCGATGCCGCATCGGCAGTCTTTGCAATATCCGCCGCCTTATCAAGTGTTCTTGCCGCATCTGCCGCATCCATCACTTTATCTGCCGCCTTTGCAGCTTTGCCAACTTTCATCAGCTTTGCGGCATCCGCAATATTGCTTCCCGTTTTTGCCAGTCTCGCCGCGTCGGAAAGTTCGCCGACATAGGGCAAAACTCCCACAACATCAAGAAACACGGAACCCCAGTCTCCGCGCGCCGCATCCACAAAGATCAATGCAAAATTCGTCGCACTGTCAATACCCGGTATGAGCGATAAAACCGCAAGAGTATTGCTCACTCCGTCAAGTATCGGGTGCTCGCTGCCCCCGCTTTTTTCCTCTCCGATGCGTTCCGCAACGGGGAGCTGCTTTGCCGGAATATCGGTATATGCAAGCTTCCACGCACTGTTTGCAATATTGTGAAGCCCCTTTTCCGATGCCACATAATACAATGCCAAAGACTGCATCATATGGGGACGCTGCTCCAGATCCTCTTTCGAAAGATTTCCGAGCATCATATTATTTTTTAAGGTCTGCAAGGCGGTGTTATATCCGTTTTGCATATCCTGCGCCGTGATGCTGTTTAAGGTGTTTAACGTTTTTTCGGGCAAAGTGTGTCCGCTACTTTTATAGTTATTGATGATATACCGTGCATCGGGGTCTTTTCCGTAGAACAGCCTTTGGTTCAGCACGCCCGTGTCGAAAAGTCCCTGCGAAGATTCGCCGTTGGCAGAGTTAAAATGCTCCCAAAAAACTCCGGGTTCAGGAGTTGTTTCCTCTGTGCCGGTTTTTTTATCTTCGTGAACACTTTTAAACTCAGTGTTCTTCGGGAGCTTGTCGTTTTCAAGAAATGACCGATACTTTTTGTCAAAATCTTCGCCTTTTAAGGACGGTGTTTTTTCATCTGTAAAAGTTCTTTTTCTGCGGTCTTTTTCCTCTGTTCCAAACTCCTTATATCCGGTGCCGCTAAATTCCGCAGACTTTGTAATTCTGCCGTCAGATATACTCTGCAGATTCTGCATATTGATATCCTGCCACTTTAACAGCTGTGAGTCTGAATTGCCGAAAATATCGTCTTCGCGGTCTTTTTCCTCTGTTCCGAATTTTCTGTATTCGGTACTGCCGCTCAGGTGCGGTATGTCGGGCATGTTATCACCCAAAAGGTTCGATATATTTTGAGCATTAATGCCCGTCATCTTGAATAGGGGTGAATCTGACCGCTTATAGATCCGGTCATTATCTTTGGCAAAAAGCTTCTGCAACGTGTTTTTATGATAGTTTTTATTCAATACAACTATTCCTCCTTATTATATTATATTTTAAAAATATTGTCAAGCGCTCGACATTATAATTATACAAAACAAAAGTTTCTTTGTCAAGTTTTTGTTCGCAATAAAACCGTATTTCTCCACTTTGCACAAAATATCCCAAACTCTATTGTGCAAATTAGAACATTTGAACTTGTTAGATACTTTTTGATCTCTGTTCTCGAATGATTGTTATTAAACCAAGCAAAACTTTTCTTATTATCCGGCATATCTATTTGTTTTTATTATTTCGGCATATTCCGCAAAAACAAAAAACGCCCCGAAATGAGGCGTTTTTGTGATCATATTACCGTTTTAAATTACTTGTTCTTCTTTGCGGCATCGGAAACTATCTTGGAAAGAGCCACAAGTGCAAGCACGTTGGGGATAACCATGAGGTAGTTGAAGAAGTCTGTGAGCTCCCAAACGAGGTCGTTGGAAAGCAGAGATCCGAGGAAGATGAACACGATCGCGATTATGGAATAGACGAGAGTTGCAACCTTGCTGTTCTTGAACATATACTGCACATTCAGTTTGCCGAAGAAGTTCCAGCTGATGATCGTGGAGAATGCGAAGAAAAGAAGGCATATTGCAACGAAAATATTTCCGAAGCTGCCGAAGGATTCGGGAAGAGCCATGGTGAATGCTGTCTGCATTGCATTGGTCTTTGAAACCTCCTGCCATGCTGTGCTGCCATTTGTATAGAGTGTAGAAATAACAACGAGAGCTGTCATGGTGAGAACAACGAATGTGTCAACAAACACACCGATCATGGCAACAACACCCTGATCGTGGGGCTTTTCAACGTTTGCCATTGCGTGTGCGTGAGGTGTGGAACCCATACCTGCTTCGTTGGAGAACAGACCTCTCTTTGCACCCTGGCTGATAGCTGCCTTAATAGCTGCACCTGCGGTACCGCCTATGATAGCTTGGGGTGTGAAAGCATACTTGAAGATCATGCCGAAGGTCTGGGGAATAACGGTGATGTTGCAGATAAGGATAATAAGACCGCCTGCGAGGAAAAGAGTTGCCATGACGGGAACAAGCTTTTCTGTTACGGAAGCGATTCTCTGGATGCCGCCGATAAAGATGATAGCGGCAACAACAGCAACAATAATACCGATGATCCAGCCGGGGATACCGAAAGCTGTGTTGCAAGCCTCAGCTATGGAGTTGGACTGAACCATGCTTCCCATGAAGCCGAGAGCAAGTGTGATAGCTATTGCAAAGAAGCCTGCAAGGAACTTGCCGAAGCCGCCCTTGAATGCCTTTTTGATGTAGTAAACGGGGCCGCCGTGAACTGTGCCGTCAGCATCAACTACTCTTGTGTGCTGAGCAAGAACTGCTTCTGCATAGATGGTAGCCATGCCGAGGAATGCGATTATCCACATCCAGAAGATGGCACCGGGACCACCTGTGAGAATAGCACCGGAAGCACCAACGATGTTACCTGTTCCTACCTGAGCTGCGATTGCAGTCGCAAGAGCCTGGAAAGAAGAAATGCCGCTCTTCTGCTTGCCGCCGAAAAGCTTGATCTTGCCGAAAACGGCCTTCATGCCTTCGCCAAAGCAGCGAACCTGTACAAAACGTGTTTTGAATGAGAAGAGAAGACCTACACCAACAAGCAGAACTATGAGAATGTAGTCGGCGAGATAGCCGTTTGCTTTTTGGACAAATCCTAAAATTTGATCCTGCATGATAAAACCTCCTTGAAAACAAAAAACGCCGCCGAAAATACGGCAGCTCCGAAGTAAAAACAGAAAAACACAGAAAACCGCAAAGGTTCCCCATATTTTAAAATCAAAAGCGATCTTTCTGTTCCGTTCTTTTGCCTGAGAGATTCGGGCTTTTATTGCCCTTGCACCTTCGGCACCCTTTGGATCGGGATTCTCCGGAGTACCCTCCGCCCTTGGTCTTAAAAATTCTAAGGGGTTCTGCGGGTAATTGCTTTCGTATAAAATTTAATATGCGGGTATTATAGCACAGTGTTATGAATTTGTCAAGCCTTTTTTTGCATTTTTTGACAAAAAACAAATTTATCCCAATATATTTGCAAAAAATCCCCTTTACACACGCACACTTTTGTGCTAAACTGTATGTAATTACATCTGATAACAAAGGAGCTTTTTTCATGTCAAACATCTGGCACGATATATCACCCAAAAGAATAAACGCAAAAGACTTTATATGCGTTATTGAAATTTCCAAAGGCAGCAAGAAAAAGTACGAGCTTGACAAAGAAACAGGTTACCTCATTCTTGACCGCATCCTTTATACATCCACGCACTACCCCGCAAACTACGGCTTTATCCCCCGCACTTACGGTGATGACAACGACCCCCTTGATGTTCTTTTGCTGTGCTCCGAGACCATTGAGCCCATGACGCTTGTGCGAGCGTACCCCATCGGAGTGATATCCATGATAGACAACGGAAGAAATGACGAAAAAATAATTGCCATTCCCTTCAACGACCCGTATTACAACATATATAAGGATATAAGCGAGCTCCCCAAACACGTTTTTGACGAGATGAGCCACTTCTTTACCGTATATAAAAACCTTGAGAAAAAGGACACGGCGGTAAATGAGGTACAGGGCGGAGAACGTGCCGTGCAGATAATAAACGAAGCGATAGACAATTATATTGAAAAATTCTGCAAATAAACTTTTTAATAAACGGAATCTGCTTCCGAGAAAGGTATTGTAATGAAAAACAACGAAAAAAACTGCGGATACGAGCTTATATGCGCCATGGAAGAGGCTTCTTTAAACAAACGGTTCCTGCCCTACTGTGTGGGCAACCCCAAAAGAACACTCACCTTCAACGACCAGTTTATGAGGGCAAATTTTGTGTTTTTCACCGACAGCCACATAGACCTTTTTAACCCCGACGAATGCGTTGACAATGTTCACCGCACCATAGAATATGCCAACAATTCACCCATAAAGTTTGATGCGGTGCTCCATGCGGGCGATATTATAACACCGTGGAACATGGTGCCAAAGGATAACGCTCTCGCCCGTGCAAAAAGCTTTTTTGACATTGCAAAGCAAAGCTCTCGTCCCTTCGTTTTCTCTATCGGAAACCACGACAGCAATGATTCGGAAAACATTCCCGAAAACGCTTTCACCGGTGACGACTGGGGCAAGCTTTTTCTTGACTATGCAGAGGAAAAATACGGTATAGTGCGCCAGAAAAAGGCGGACGGCACCCGCTCCACCTGGCATTATCTTGATATTGACGAAAAAAAGATACGCATCATCTCTCTCGATTCTCTGGATACCGACAGAAGTGTTACCGATGAGAACGGAAAAGTGAAATTTTTCAGCAAATACGGCTCTTTTTTCAGCAACGAACAACTCTCCTGGCTTGCAAATACCGCACTTGATTTTGACGGCAAGGAAGATGACGGCTGGGGAGTTATCTTTGTTTTCCATATGTTCCCCGAGGATTTCGGATTCCATCAGGATTCGGGCAAGGTCCTTATGGGTATCGCCTCCGCATTCAACGATTCATCGACCTATTCATATAGCTTCAAGCACTCCGAAAACCCGTTTTTTGACATGGATATAAAGGCTGATTTCACAAGATATACGGAAAAAGAAAAAAAGCCCCACGTAATATGTATGCTCCTCGGGCATGACCACGAGGACAAGAATACCATAAGGGACGGAATAAACATAATATGGTCGCTCAACGGCTCCTCCTCCGAACAATACGGCGATGCCCGTGTTGTGCGCATTCCCGGCACCTGCACTCAAAACAGCTTTGATGTGCTGAACATTGACACGCTCAACCGCAAGATCCGTATGTTCCGTTACGGTGCGGGATTAAACTGCTACGGTGATGGCGGAGACAGATTCCTGCCCGATGGGCTTGATTATTAACAGATAAATTTAAAAAAAGCAAAATTCTGCCGGGTGTTCAAAAGAACGCCCGGCAGTTTTATCAGCTTTGCAGCAAGTTATATTTGACCCGTCGATACGGGTATGACATAAATCGTCGGCAAATAACCGAATTCGCATATGCGTATTCATATCTTCCGCACAAAAAGGTGTCGTGCAATCGCAATAACAAGTGATGCACAAATAATGCACACAAGAACATATACCGCAGGAAACAGCGGATTTGCCACAGTTTCGGGGTTCGCAGGATCTATTCGTATTTGTGCCGTCTTTCCCGATCTATACAAAAAAGGAAGTACGGTAAGCTTGCGTGCAATGTAATCTTTGCCGTTATAGCTGAAAGAATAATTCACATACCAGTTCCTGTTCTGATTATGGGAAGTTTTGGTATCATACTTAGTATCTATTCCCGTTACCGAAGCGGTCACCTTTTCATACTTTGAAGTTTGCGCAATATGCTTCACAAGGCCTACTGCACATACTGCAAACAGCACCGCTGCAACAACAAGAACTGTTTTTAAAAGATTTTTATCCGCACTGAAAGTCACTTTCATAAATGTTTCTCCGTCAAATATTAATATGCAAAAGGGATGTAAAAACTCAGTTTTCACATCCCCATTTTTGCGCGATTATTGTTCTTTTCCCTGTTCTGCAGCGATATTGATCATTTCGATCGCAAGCTGCTCGGGAATTGCTCCGTTTTCTGCCTCGTCTTCATACAGACCAAGGTCTCCGGGATCAGAGCTATAGGTCATTCTGTTAACGGGAGTTATGATGCCTGTTGCAGGATCATAATCGAACACATGCCATACTGTGCCGCCCACATTTGTGGGCACATTGAATGTGGCATACAGATTGTTTCCGTTATAGATCTCGATCTTTGCACCGGAATTCGACATCACCTTGCTTGTGCCGCTGTTTCTGTTAGTATAGTCGTGAACATAGTAGCTATATGTGCCCGAGGAGTTTGCCTTATAAATGGTGGTTGTTTCGGGACCGTAGCTCGATGTGTCATCCAGGTCAAGGTTTGCTATAAGCTCGCCGTTATAGTTATAGTTCTTGCTGCTGTAATATGTGTGGAACATACCCGCTCCGTTCACACCGGGACCAAACAGATGCGAATCCAGGTCGCTGGGAGTGGATCCCCATGTGAGGATAAATCTGAGATTTACGCTCGTGTCAAGGTCGCCCGTATCCTCGGGAGACATGGTGATATCTGCCTGAGCGGATGCGTTTGCAACGATAGTTACGTTAACACTTGCGGGAATAAATCCGTCTTTCTTTGCATAAACGGTATAGTTGCCCGCAGGAAGTGTGACATTGTAGCTTCCGTTGACAGTAGAGGTTGCAATATAATCGCCCGAGATATTGTTCCATCCGCGACGGATCTCATAAGTAACTCCGGAAATATTTCCGCCGGTGAGGGCATTGATAAATCTTCCGGAAACTCTGCCGTCGGAAACCTCCGTACGGCTTACCATGAGGTAAGATTCTATATATGTTACGGTATTACGGCTGATAGTACGGGTATCGGAGTATGTCTGATAACCCGTTGCGGATATCTTGATGGTGATCTCACCGACGGGAAGACCGGATTCAACGGTATATTTACCTTCGGCATCCGTATATTTCACAGCCTTAAGGTCATCGCCCACATATACGCTTATTCTCGCATATCTTATGGGTTCGCGGGTCGCAGCATCAAAGACATAACCCTCGATGTGACCCTTACCGTATGTACATTCGGGAACCT
Source organism: Clostridia bacterium (assembly GCA_017549405.1). Lineage (GTDB taxonomy): Bacteria > Bacillota > Clostridia > Oscillospirales > CAG-382 > UMGS1052. Next base: position 15,731 of record JAFYUY010000048.1, read on the forward strand.
TTTCACCGTTTTCAAAGTGCAGATTGAGTTTTAACGGACTGTTTTCCTTTGTGAAGAATTCCTTTTCAAGGGTATAGTGCTTATATTCCTTAAGGAATGAGCCTATAATAGTTTCCTCGTTGAGAGAAGCCTTTGCGGAAAGGTAGATCGTACCGTCTATACACTGAAGATCTTCGTCAATGTGGTTTTCAACGCTTGCAGTTGCCGCAGCACCAACTCTGCCGCTTACGCCAACGATATCCCAGATGGTGCAGAACACAAGGTTTATTGCCGCCTGCAGACCGATCTGACCGCTGAATTCAAGATTTGCCACATCGATATCGCTATCGAAATTATGGATGAATCTGAAAGTATCGTCCTTGTACTGGATTCCCTGGGTAGCTTCTACCGTATATACTATGGAAAGGTTGCCCTTTACATCATAGTAAAGAGAGAATACAAGGTCAATGGAAAGACCCGTTGCGCCGAGAGCAAAGGGAACACGTGCAAACTCCTTGGAGCCGCTGTGGAATTCCGTCATCATGCTTTCTGCAACAGTATATTCGATCTCTCCCTTGATTTCCGCCTTTTCGGTAACGGAAACCGTTACTTCGTTGATGTCAAAGGAGAACAGACCGAGATTTGCATCGAGATATGCCGTGATATCGGGAACAGTGACTTCTGCGCTTCCCTTGATCTTTGCGTGTTCGCCTATCTTTATACCGTCACCGAATTCAAAGGTCCATTTTCCGGGGACAGCAAAGCTTCCGCCAATACCGGAAAGGGTCATGTCATCTCCCACAACACCGTTGGGGTCGTAGGTATATGTGATATTGTCATCAAGGACCTCGATTCCGTCCACGATGGGAGTGGCATCGCCCGAGAATACAACACCGGAAATGATCTTTGTTACGTTTTCGGGCAGAACGGCATCTATCATAAGATATCCGCCCGCAGCATTCACAGCGGTCGCCTTGAATGCCACATCGGAAATATATATGCCGTTTGAAGAAAGTACAAAATATTTACCCGCTGTTATCTGTCTTGTGGCAGCAGTATCGGGAAGAGTCACAAGATATGTGCCGTCGCCGTTATCGTCGATATAGTAGTCAAGGATGTTTCTCAAAGGCTCAACGATTACGCCCGATGCATATGTCACATCCTCGATCTCTTCGGTGATATTCGTCGATTCATTTATGGTATTTATAGTGGAGAAGATACGGTTCTTTTCTGCAGAATCGAGAGCTCTGTCGGGATAGAAATATCCGCCTTCAAGTCCGATAAAGCCTGCTTTTACTGCAACAGATGCAGCCTTGGGATATTCAAGCTCGCTCTTATCGGAGCACACAAGATCATCCTCTTCGCAAACATATCCCATGGCAAGAACTGCGGTTATTGCCGCAAATTCCCTTGTGGCAGGTTCATCGGGATCAAATATCGGAACGTCCTGCTCATCTTCAACTGCGGGAATTATGCCATATGTCTTTGCCGCTTCTATTTCTGCTTCGTAAAGATGTCCTTCGGTATCACCGTAATAGTTTGCGGTGCTGTCAACGGGATTCACCTGCGCTCCGACCTTATCGAGCAGCAGGTTTATCCATTCCGCACGGGTAAGCACCCCGCTTCCCTCGGGAGATTCAAGGGTAACATCCCAGCCTGCAAAATACTTTGCAAGGCGGAGAAGGTCTTTTACGGAAACGGTGCCGTCACCGTTTACATCGGAGCAATTCTCATCTATCTCGGCATCCCAGCCTGCAAGGTGCTTTGCAAGGCGGAGAAGATCCTGTCTGTTGAGCTCGCCGTCGGAGTTTACGTCACCGGCAGACATCGTAACTCTGTAGGTTTCTGTCATCACGGCACTTGCAGACGCACCCTCTTTGATGGCAACCGCTTTAAGAACACATGTGGTGGAGATGGTTATACTTTGTGTATAAAGCTCGCTTTGTGCCGTAGGCTCTGTTCCGTCAAGGGTATAGTAGATCTCGGCATCGGGAGTCTGTGTGGTAAGGGATACCTCCACGGCACTGTGATATGTTCCGCCCGCAGGAGTTGCAACGGGTTTTGCCGTGGGAACCGTATATACAAAGCCTGCGGTGTTACTGTCTTCCATGCCTTGCTTTACGGCATATGCGATTATAAAGGTATATTCATCAACAACGATGGGCTGAGTATACTTGATTCTTGAAGTGCTGTCAACATCACACGGGCATGTGCCGTCAAGGGTGTAATAGATATCGGCGCCTTCTGTAAGGGTTTCAAGAATGATTCTTGTGCCGGGTTCAACAACTGTGTTGGTCTCGACATTTGCAGTTACCTTTTTACACTTGTTTTCCGCAACAACAACGTCGCCTACGATAACGCTTGTTTCTGCAGTTATATCTGTTCCCGCAAGAGAGAATGTGATCTCTGCCTGACCGGGAAGGATACCATCCAGCATAACATTTGCAATACCGTTTTCGTCTGTGACAACAGTTTCGTTGAGAGCTGCAGCAATACCGGGAGAGGATGTGGAGATCTCAACGGTCTTACCTGCGCCTGCAGCTGCGGGAAGAACAGCGATCTCAACAAGAGCACCCGAATTATAGGTGACATTTACATTCTCGGGAACGGAAATTCCGGAAGGTCTGAGAACGACCGGCTTTGTTGCTGAATAATCACCGTTCATTACTGTTCCCGCATAGTTTTTAGCGTTTGAAACCTTTACTGTTGCGGAACCGGAAAGTTCTGTTGCGGGAGTGAATGTGAATACAGATGCAAACTGTTCGGTCTGCTCGTAGTTGAATTCAGCATTTGCGGGAGTAACGGTGCCGCTGATATTTCTTCCGCCGCTTGTTACACGCACAGCAGAGCTTACGCTTGCAGGCTTCATGTACTGGCTGAAGATTATCTGGATCGCATCGTTATAAATATTCACATTGCTTACTGTGGGAGCTTCGGCAGAAACTATTGCTGTGTTTACTTCGGTCTGCGGAGGAGGTACGGGCAAATAACCCGCTGCGTTTGCCGCAGGGTCGTTTCTGCTGTCTGTGTCAAGATATCCGTCCTTGGAGAACTTGACAAGCCATTCGCCCACGGGAACATCCCATGCATACATACCGTTTGCATCGGTATAAAGGGGATTTACCTGGTCATATTCTTCTGCATTCCACAAAATTTCGGATTTTACCTCTGCGGGCATACCGAATTCGTCAAGAGCGTAGTCGTAATAGTAAGCTTCTGCCTTGACTCCTGAAATCCTGTTGGAGGGAACCGCCTCGTAAACATAACCCGAGGGGTCGAGAATGGGCTTGAGCTTTCCGCCACCATCGGGATCTTCGGGATCCTCGGTGTAGCACGCAAGACGGTTTCTGTCTTTCACGATGCTGTTATACTGCATGGAGAACAGTTTAGACAAAGCTTCGCCTATAACAAGCTGAGCAAGGATTCCAACCAGTGCCACAAGCAATGTTGCGGGGTTGAAAGCAGCAATTATGATGGCATTTGCAGCGGCATATGCCACGATCTGACCGCCAAGCGCCCATATACGTGCTTTTATGTTGTCGGCAAGCTCCTGATCCTCTTCGCAAGGGTCGGGGATGGAGCGGTAAATATCGACAAGTGCCTTAAGGTCGTTTATAAGGTCAATAACAATGGCAAGATAGCCTGCGACCTTGAGTATTTTGGATGCTATTCCGGTGTTTTTGAGTGTGTTGTAGTTTGTATTTGCTTTTTTTGCAGCTTCCTGCGCCTGTCTTGCGGCTTCTTTATACTGCAGGTGAGTGGGAGAATTTATCTTTCCGTAGGTGGGATTTGCCCATCTTGATTCATACCACTTGAGTCTGTTCTGAGCTTCCAATGCCGCCTGTGTTGCGCGTTCCGCAATTTGCTTTGTTCTTTCAAGGTCGTTGAGGAATCCGCCCGCAAGATCCTGAAGCACATTGTTTGCTGTTTCCACCAGACTCTGCACACTGTTTGCAAGGCTTACCCACATGCTCACATCGTTATCTGCAACAGCAAACAGGGTCACAAGGTCAACTTCAAGGAGTTCCGAAAGCTCAGAAAGGGAGGTTTCGGTATAAATATTGTTGCCGAAATCTGCAGTTTTGAGAACCGTGCCGTCTACCTTCTGATAAAGCTTTGTTCCATCGGCGCCCTCAAACACTTCAAAGCCCTGCGCCACAAGCATTTCTTCGCTGATATTGTCGCAGGTGGTGTTTACGAGAGTGTAATTGTTTCCGTCAAGACCTGCAATGTCTTCAACGTCGGTATATTTTTCCGTTATAAGTTCGATATCAAGGATCTCTTCTCCGTTGAGAGTCGCAAGCTCTGCAAAGAAGGCTTCCATATCGGCATCAAAATCATCGTCCGACATATCTGCAAGCTCATCGCCCAGATCTTCCAGTTCGGAAACGTCAAGCGTTTCTCCGGAAAGGGCATACATTTCGCGAAGCAGCTCGTCTACTCTGTCGCGGTCGGGAGTTTCGCTGTCGAGCAAGTCTTCAATTTCCGAAGAAAGTGCATCTATCTGAGCGCTTCCTTCCTCTATTGTTTCAAATGTTTCGTTTGCTTCGGCAGCAAGATCTTCGAACTTTTCTGTGTTGAATCCGTCTCTTTCTTCCGCGTTTTCATAAACCGTTGTGAATACCGCATTGAGCTTTACGGGAGCCTCGGCAAAGGTGCGGAAATGGTGTGTTCCCATGAAGTTTCCGGTAACTTCGTCGTATGTACAGGGAATATAGGTGTTTTCGCCTGCGGCGTTGGTGGTAACTGCGTACACATCGGAGATGGTCTCGTTATCACCGCCCGTGAATTCAACAATGAATGTGAAGAGAGTGTATCTTCCGGGCCACATTCTGTATGACGGAACGGCTCCGGGGTTTACCGGATCGTAAACACTCACGTTCTGACCGTTGTCGCCCGTATTTATCATGGTTATCTTGGCGATTTCTATATATGAGCTGTCATATATAAGAACCTCGGTCTCGGTAGTAAAGGATATGCCAAATCTTGTTTCGATATCTGCATAGATGGCATGGGCGCTGTAACCGTAGTCATCCTCAAGAACATACTGAAGCGACCAGTTACCGTTGGAATTTGAAGTGGTAGTACCCACCTCGCGCATATTGTCATAAACGGTAACGGCGCTGTTGATCGCAGCGGTACCCGTTACGGTGATCTTTTTCTGACCCGTTCTTGCGGGAACAGAGATCTTTGCCGCCGTTGTTGTGAAACGTGCGGTTCCTATGGGCTGAGTGATATTCTGACCTTCCATGTCAAAGGACAGATATGCATTTGCTTCAAATGTCGCAGGGTCCGATGCCATTGCGTAAAAACGCACCACTGCCATGGGACTGTTTGTGAGAACGGTAATTTCGTTGCCGTTCTTTGTATATGCGTTTACTGTGCCGTTGAGGGTAAGGCTGTTATCCACAAAGACAAGACCTTCGGGGAGTTCGAAGCTTACTTTCTGTGCGGAGGTGTTGTATTCGGGAAGAATTTCATATTCCGCACGCAGAACGATCATTTTTCCCACAACAATTTCGTCCTCGGATGCCATGAACGATGTTGTGTCGTTTGTGGTGTAATAAAGGGCAGATTCATCCATATCGGGAACAGTAACGGCAGGAATCACCGTGATGTTTCCGGTTGTGATTTCAAAGGGAACCTTTATGTAGTCGGTGTTTTCCGAAAGTCCCATTTCCGCAAGCTTCGAAAGCTTTGCAACATTGCTGAGCAGGGTGGTCTTTTCGATAAACACGGCAGAATATCTGCCTGCGGGAAGTCCGCTTGTTTCAAGGGAAATGTTTCTGAGAATGTGGCGCTCAACAAAATTGCCCGCCGCATCAAATATCATTGCAACATTTGAGTTGTTGCCGATGACTCTGTCGCAGATCATTCTTCCGTTTTCAACGAGAGCAACCGTTATATTTGCCGCTTTTTCACTGTTGAGAACGCCCCTTGCCGTGCCGGATGCCACAGTGTTTTTTGTGTCGGTAACTGTAACTTCGAGCTCGTGACCGGAAACTACTCTTTCATCACCGATGATGATGTTGGGGTACTGAACGGCATAATCTGTTATTACCGCGCCAAGGGTTCTGTCGTAAATTTCAAACTCATAACCGGAGAAGCTTGTTACAACGGAGGTGAAAGGCGTTCCGCCTGCAACAGTTGCCGTTCTCTTTGTGAGACCAAGAACGATCTTTGTTTCGGGAAGCTCCTTTAAGATCTTTGTGCCGATGTTCAAAGAGCCGTTTGCTTCTTCAAGCTGTGCTTTTGATATTTCAAAGCTTCTGGGATAATAGCCGTCGGCGGAAATGCTGATAGCTGCACCTTCCTCAATAACACCTGCGGAAAAAGCGCCGTTTGCGCCTGTAACGGTTTCGGTAAGCTTTGTATATTTATCATTTGCAAGCTGGGAAATACGGATATCCGCACCGCCCACAAATTCCCCGTTTTCGTTCTTTACCGCACCGGAAATCGTTGCTGCGGGAAGAGGCGAAAGTGTATAGGATACGTCGTATGTGTCAACATCAACGGTAACAGCCTGCCTTTCGGGTTCAACAAAGGAAGTACCCAGAGCATCGCCGAGGATTATTTCGTATTCGTAAACCTTGTCGGGCACTGCACTGTTGAGCACCTTGCCTGTGGAGATAACGCCTTCCACACCCTGCTCGTACCATCTGATGGTACAAAGGTCGGTGACATCGTTTTCGCGGGGGTCTTTTACAGTAAGGGTAAGGTTATTTACATCCTCGATCCAGTCGATGATATCGTCTTCGTCGGAAACGCCCGTTGCGAATTTACAGGTGTAAAGTCTTGTTTCACCGGGCTCAAGAACTATGCCCTGCCAGGAGAAGGTGGCACCGCTGTCTGTGCCGGTAAGATCGGCATGGGAACCGTCGGTATAATAATAGTTGTGTCGATCACTGTAACGACCCCACCACTTGGTGGTGGTTGCCTGCGCCATGGTGCGGCCGTAGGAATCCGCCATGAATCTTTTACCGTTGACGATATTGCTTCCCTTGTTGGCAAGCATGAGGGTATAAGTACCGTCGGTCATAAGAAAACCTGCGTTTTTATTGTATATGGGCGCATGGTCATTGGATATTATCTGAACGTCTGCATGGAAAGCAAACTTTGATTCGGACGACACAGCATTTGTGTTGTTTCTTACCAAAACCGCGATCTCTGCAATGTTTTCGCTGGTGTTATGGGGAATAACGGTATAGGTAAGGCTGTTGTTTGTGTTTACAAAACCCCAACCATTGTTTGCGAATGTGGTCTTTTCTCCGTTTTTACCGTAAAGATCAATGCGGGAGCCCGAAGAACTCCACGAAGCCTGAATACCCGTTATTTCCGCACGGGTATTGAAAGAATAAGAATTTCCGTAGCCTTCCTCAAAAACAGGAGTTACTGTATAGCGTGTCTCGGGTTCAAGGTTTTTAATGTGAGTCTGGAATGTTCTTCCGTTGATCTCCGTAAGAGAATACTCTGCTGTGCCATACTCTGCCGTGCCGCCGGTAATAACAAGGGACTCAACTGTCTCAATTCCCTCGGGTACCGTGAACAGAATGACAGCTTCTTTTGCCGCGCGGAAAACGGAGCCTGCGGTGGTATTTACCGTGGCTTCAATTTCTTCCATAAGCAGCATTTCATCGCTTTCTCTGAAGGGATATTCGAAAATAGGCTCCGATTCGGGAATATCCTCAAGCTTCTTTTCTTCCCCTTCTTTTACAGCCTCAGCCTCAAGGGACAAGCCCTGATCTTCAAGAGGCTCTTGCCCGGGAGCGTCGGTCTCGTCAAAAGTCAATGATTCCGCTATGGAATAAGCTTCCTCAAGCTTTTCTTCCACATTGTGCGCAAATACATTTACTTGCAGCGCAGATATCATCATTGAAAAAACCAGCGCAAGGCTTAAAAGCTTTTTGAACGATAACTTCATTTTGTTTACATCTCCTTTAAATTTTATATATGATTATAAATACCCATTAAACCATATACATATTTAGTTAATTATATCATAAAAAATACGCAAAAGTCAATACTTGGAATCCTTCGGACTGCATTTTGTCACAATACACAAAAATCTGCATGAAAGTTAAATAATATGCCTATACGATCGTGTTAAAAGGGGATTGGGGTTTTGATTTGAGCCGTCTTTTTTTACAATCTCTTCTTGCTTTTTGCAAATATATATGTTATACTAAAATGGGAAATAACTTTTAAGTTATCGTAGCGTGTAGCATGTGCTCCACTTATCACGAAGGGGAACGAGTTCCCCCTTGTGAACTCCCCCGACATGCAGAATGCACAGCTTCTGGGCATTTTCTCACCGAAAACGCCTCATATAGGAGTGTTTTTCGGCAACAAAGTCACCAAAAAACACAAATTTAATTTTTATTTTATGTTTTGCTATACTTTATCGACAACCTGAGATAACTTTTAAGTTATCGTTTAAAATGTTTAATAAAAAATAATATAAAGCGAGGAAAATGCAATGGAAAGCAAAGTTTTTGAATTTATTGCGAAAGAACAGGAAAGACAGGACAGAAATATCGAACTCATCGCCAGCGAAAATTTCGTTTCCGAAAATATTCTCAAGGCGGTAGGCTCCTGCTTTACCAACAAATACTGCGAAGGATATCCCTATGTGAGAACCAGCGGAAGAACAGGCCGTTATTACGGCGGTACCGTGCATGCGGATGAGCTTGAAGAGTATTGCTGTGACCTCTGGAAGAAGGTATACAACACAGATTACCACGTAAACGTTCAGCCCCACTCGGGTTCCCAGGCAAACTTTGCCGCATACATGAGCGTTATAAAGCCCGGCGATACCATTCTTGCCATGAGCCTTGAAAACGGCGGTCACCTCACCCACGGTTCTTCCGTAAACTTCAGCGGCAAGCTTTACAACATGGCTTTCTACGGTGTTGACGAAAACGGATTTATAGACTACGACGATATGGAAAAGAAGATCCGTGAGCTTCGCCCCGCAATAGTTCTTGCCGGTGCCAGCGCATATTCCAGAATCATAAAGTTCGACCTTATAAAAGAGATCATCGACCGCTGTGTTACCGAGGATTATCCCCGTCCTTACTTTATGGTGGATATGGCGCACATCGCAGGTCTTGTGGCAGGCGGTGCACATCCCTCACCCTTCGGTATTGCAGACATAATCACAACCACCACCCACAAAACGCTGCGCGGTCCCCGTGGAGGTCTTATCTTCTGCCGCCCCGAGCTTGCAAAGAAGGTAGACGGTGCCATATTCCCCGGTTCCCAGGGAGGCCCCCTCATGCACGTTATTGCGGGCAAGGCTGTTTGTGCGGAAGAAGCACTCGAGCCCTCATATAAGGAATACGCAAAGAATGTTGTGGAAAATTCCAAGGTCATGTGCGAAGAATTCATAAAGATGGGTTACCACGTTGTAACGGGAGGCACAGACAACCACCTGTTCTTGCTTGACCTTTCCGAAACCCATCCCACCCTTACGGGCAAGATGCTCCAGGAAGAGCTTGATAAAAATCACATCACTCTCAACAAAAACTGCGTACCCAACGAGAAGCGTACCCCTGCAGAAACTTCGGGCGTAAGAGTTGGTACTGCCGCCATGACCACAAAGGGCTGGAAGGCGCAGGATTTTGTGGAAGCCGCAAGAAAGATAGATGCGGTTATAAAGAGCATGGACCTTTAAGCGGCAAATATCATAAAGCTTTGATTTCTCAAATTTAAATATAGATCTCCCGTGTGTCTTTTTCAGGGCACACGGGATTTTTATAATAAATATGTGATCTGTTTTTTAACACCAATTCAGCATATGGCGGCAAATGAATATAATAAACTACAAATACCCGTCGCTTTTTAGGCAATATTGCCCTTGAAAAGAAAGAGCACGGGTGATATAATATTGCGTGAGATATTATCAGAATGTGGCTTTTAAAGGAGCTTTTATATATGCACAATATTTACAAAAATATAGTAGTGCCGTCGGCAAAATATTTTCTTGCCTTTTTCAAATGGGTCCTCATTTCCGCCGCCATCGGTGTTTTGGGAGGAATTCTCGGCAGTCTTTTTCATAAATGCATAGATCATGTCACAGAGCTTCGCGGGGAACATCCGTGGATACTTTACCTTTTGCCGATAGCGGGACTTATAATTGCCGCGGCATACCATGCAGCCAAAAAGTACGGAAATATAGATACGAACCGCGTACTTGAAAGCACAGGATCAGATAAAAATATCCCCTTCGTCACCGTTCCTTTGATATTCTTTTCCACCGTTCTTACCCATATGTTCGGCGGCTCTGCGGGACGTGAGGGTGCAGCGCTGCAGCTTGGTGGAGGCATGGCATACGGTGTGGGAAAAATACTGCGACTTTCCCGCGGGGATATGCACACAGCGGTACTTGCCGGAATGAGTGCAGTATTTGCGGCATTGTTCGGCACTCCTCTCACGGCTGCTTTTTTTGCACTGGAGGTTGTGAATGTGGGCATGATGCGTTATTCCGCTCTCGTGCCGTGCATCGTTTCGGCACTTTCGGCATACGGAATATCTCTTTCTTTGGGAGTTTCTCCCGTGCGTTTTGACGTTGCCATTCCAAATATCACGGTATCGCTCACCATACGTGCTCTTTTTCTTGCCGTACTGTGTGCGGTGCTGAGTATTATATTCTGCATTGCGGTGGAAGAAGGCAAATTTGTTTTCCGCAGATTTTTTTCCAACAGATTTTTGCGTATATTTGCAGGCGGTACTGCAGTGGTGCTTCTTACCCTTGCTGTTGGCACATACGATTACAACGGAGCCGGTATGGATATTGCGGCGCGTGCTCTTTCGGGCAAAGCACTGCCCTCAGCATTCGCTTTGAAGATACTCTTTACAGCCATAAGCATAGGCTCGGGATTTACGGGCGGTGAGATAGTCCCCTCATTCTTTATCGGTGCAACATTCGGTTGTACTGTGGCGCCCGTTCTGGGATTGGAACCCGCATTTGCCGCCGCTGTGGGATTTATAGCGCTTTTCTGCGGTGCGGTAAACTGCCCCGTGGCATCCACCCTTCTTGCCTTTGAGGTTTTTGGCGGTGACGGTCTTATGATATTTGCGCCCGTATGTGCGGTAAGCTACATGATGTCGGGCAACTTCAGCCTTTATACAAGCCAGAAATTTATGTATTCCAAGATATCCGAACAGTATTTGGGGCAGGATATATCGGTCTGACAGCTCTGAATTTTCTTCCGTTATAAGCAAAAACTCTGTTGACAACACGGCAAAAGTATGCTATTCTTAAAAAAATACGAATTGCGAGGTGCACATCATGAAGATTCTTGAAAACAGCAATGGTAATATCACTTTTTCGGGCTCTGAGGTATTTGCAGACCTTGAGCACACACCCATTGGCAAAAGAAGCGGGCATCTGGGGCACGCCATGGCGGAATGCCGCGACGGCAGTATCCTTGCCTTTTATTCAAACTGTTCGGGACTTCACGGCGGAAAATACCAGGGTCATACCATGTATGGCTGGGTGGAATACAAGCGCTCCACAGACTGCGGTCTTACATGGAGTGAGCCAAAGATGCTTGATTATTCTTACAAATGCTTTCTTGACGGAGTTTATAAAATAGGCTGCGAAAAAGCAGTTGTGTGTGACGACGGCACGATCGTATTATTTTGCCTGCGCAGCATCGGCTATTCCTTCGAGCCTTATGCCACCCCCGTTTGCCTTTTGAGCCACGACAACGGCGAAACATGGAGCGAACCCATAGAAGTACACAACGAGCGCGGAAGAATTTATGATGCCATATACCGCAACGGAAGAATCTATGTGCTGGAATTCTGCAATTCCACCGATAAAGGCTTTACCTGCGAGGAAGAAGGACTGTTTTATAAAATAATTGCAAGCGACGACTGCGGAAAAAGCTTTTATGTTCTCTCCGCACTCCCCTTTGATACCATGGGCCATGCCTACGGAAATATGATATTCCGAAAGGACGGCTCGCTGGTGTTCTACGGTTATAACGTAAAGGATGAATATAACCTTACGGGACTCATAAGCGAAGATTGCGGTGTGACATGGGGAGAAGCATTCAAGATGCCCGTTGCAAAAATTGCCCGCAATCCTCAGGTTGGATATGTAAACGGCAAATATATCCTCCACGCAAGAAGCGAGGGCGGAGTTAATTTTGTTATGTACCATTCCGACGACGGCATAAACTGGGATGCGGGAACCATAGTAAATGAACCCCTTTGCGGACACCCCCGCGGAGGATGTTATTACTCAAACAACATGACTGTTAAGGGAGCCGACGGAAAGGAAAGACTTCTGGTGCAGTATTCCGAACAGTATGACCCCGCAGCGCCCCGTGTTTATGTGTGTCACGCATGGGTGGAAGTGAAATAACAAAATAAAGGATAATATCCGCCGAAAAGTGTGCGGCAACAGAATATGCCGATAATGTCGACATCCTGGCGCTTTTACTCCGGACTTATGGGCTCAGGCTCCGGTAATTTCACCGGACATTGATGCAGTCCGAAAAATATGATAAGGTAAACTGAGCGTAAATGAGAATTTGACAAAGGAATGATTGTGTGAAAAATATAAAACTTTTATTCTCGGCATTAACAGTAGCATTTGCAATTTTAGGCTTAACAAAGGCTCTTTCAACAGATATTTCATTGCCAACAACATTTGTTTGTTTGGCAAGTACAATGTTTATAACATCCAAAGAATACAAGGATAAAAAGCAAAAGAAGTCGGCAATTTATTTCTTGCTGTTGGGAGTTTTCTTGTTAGCAGTGACTGCATATAATGTAGCCTCAATTATTTGGGGTATATAAAAGACAGAGCCCGGCTTATTGCACGCTTACTATATATTAATATACCTCCCTCCGTCATTTCGGCGAAGGGAGGTTATTTATTGATTGAATCGGTTCAAAGGGGAATTAGGAGTAAATGTTCCGTTATTTCTTTTTAGCGCGATCTGTATGATACGGACCTTTTTCATGGAAGGACCTCATGGTTGAGACGCCACAGTCACCGAATCAAATTATTTTGATCCTGAAATCTTCTTCTGTTTGCAGAACATACGCTTTTATATTTGACGGGCAGCTGATATTTTTTATTTCCACGTCACCTTTGCCTTTGGATCTGACTATACATTCTCCGTCAAATCCCTCAATACTCATTTCATCGATCAAAATCCGCTCATAATTACAAGCCATTATAAACTCACCGACAGAAACGCCCTCTCGCATCCCGAAAGCCACGTTTTTCATCACCAGTTCAACTTTATTTGCTTCGGTACCGTAAAGTGTCAGCGGCCTTGAAATATCAACCGCCTTAATATTTTTGAAAGTTATATTCCTCAACGGACGATAGCGTTGCCATATCTCATTTCCCGAAAAATTATAATGTAAAAAACGATCTGCTCCGCATATATCACAATCTTCAATCACTATATTTCCCGGCTCCTCGGGAATCGGAACCGAATAATCCGCATAATATGTGAAAAAACTCAACATATTATTTCTCGCATTTTCCGACGTTGCCATTGTGCCTGCAATTTTTTCTTCTTTACTCAGCGAGCCACGGAACGAGTATTTACCGGGTGCGTATGCCTTGCATCCTTTAATATATACATTTGTCCCGCCAAAACGAAATGCCGAACATGAACTGTTCAACACACAGTTATTCACACACACATTAGTATTGCCAAAACCTGCGATGCAGTCATCGCCTGTGTAAAATTCGCAATCCTCGATCAAGATGTTTCGGCAAACAGCAGCATCAAAACCGTCATGCCCTGCTTCAACCTTTATTTTTCTTGCCGTAATATTATCGCAAAAAAGCAAATGGTGTGCCCAGTTTCCGCTGTTCTTAACAGTATATCCGCTCAAATTTACGCCTTTTACTCTGAAAAATCCTATTCCATGAGGACCGCGGTAATCCTCCTCGCCGATCGCATCATAGCAATTATCACCGTCTATCACCGAACCGCTCTCGCCGATAATTGCTATATTTTCAGCATCAATAGCTCTGATAAGTGAGTTGTTCCATCTGCTGCCCGGAATGCGCTTGAAACGATAACGCTCATCGTTCTCATCGTACTCCGTTTCACCGTGAACATTCCAAAGGCCAATATATCCCGCATCTGTAATTTGATTTTCCGCAAGAGGTTCTACATTATCATGCAAATATCCATAGTATTCCTCGGGGTCACGCACACCCTTCAACACCGCATTTTCCATCAAATGCAATGTTATGTCAGAGCGCAGGCGGATCGATCCGGTAAGATATATCCCCTCCGGAATCACAACCTCTCCTCCGCCATTTTGAAAGCAATGATCAATTGCTGCCTGAATAGCAGTTGTTTGTATATTTCCATCCGGTTTTGCTCCAAAATCGTGAATGGATATCTTCATTTTCATACACTCCTTGTTTTTTATAAAATATTATGATATAATCATTATATCACACAAATTCGCAAGAAAATTATAGAATATTTCACAAGAAATATCACTATATTACACTAATTGAGAGGTGTATTATAAATGCTCGATTTATATGAAAAAGTACAGCATAAAAGCGGAGACAATTTACCCATGAAAATATACAAAACCTCCGGGGTGTATCTTCATTGGCACGAAGAATACGAATTTATCATGGTCGAAAACGGAGCTGCACTTTGTATTATAAACGGGGAGTCTGTTAATCTTAATAAAAATACTGCCATTCTTGTACAAAGCGGTGTTCTCCATTCTATTCATGCCCGACCAAACACAAATATCACAGCCATTGTAGTATCACCGGCCTTATGGGCAGACAGAGCTTTCGGTGAGTTGTTTAACGGACAAATAAGCTTCCAATATATTTTTGATAATAACGAGCCAACGGATCGCTCCGTCATCGAAATACTAAAACACATCGTTAATATTTACGAAAGGGAATGCTTTGGTTACGAATTTATTTTGAAAGCGAAATTTGCAGAGCTGTTTGCAATACTCATAGAAAATGAACGTATTTGCCACACTCCCAAACAAAGCAGAAAAACCCCTGCAGAACTCAAGACCATGATGGACTATATTCACGAGCATTATGCCGGGAAAATAACTTTGAAAACATTATCTGCACTCTCGTTTTACAGTCAGACGTACATTATAAAGCTTTTTAAAAAATTCACCAATTTTACCCCTGCAGAATATATCACGCAATATCGATTGACCCACGCACAAAGAAAGCTGAAAAACGGCTTGGAAAGCAATCTCGATATCGCTCTTTCCTGCGGTTTTAACAGTGAATCGTATTTTGTATATGCTTTTAAAAAACGTTATGGCATAACCCCGCATACCTATCGAATTCAGGAATCACACAAAGGATAAGCTTCTTGATAATTCAAAAACCCGATTTGTGAATTTGTAAAGGAAAGCGTACCGAATTCTCGGTACGCTTTTCTGGCTCCCCCTGCCCATCTTGAACCCACGACCCCCTGATTAAGGAACAGACGAGCAAGCTCGTTGTTCTGAAGATTGCTGCGCAATCTTCTATCCCACTCTGCACAGGCTATCTGCCCGAGTGGGTTTGTGGGCATATATGCAATCCGACTCCGTCGGAGGACCACTGACTATGGAACAGACGAGCAAGCTCGTTGTTCTGAAGATTGCTGCGCAATCTTCTATCCCTCTCTACACAGGCTATCTGCCCGAGTGGGTTTGTGGGCATATATGCAATTCGACTCCGTCGGAGGACTACAGACAATAAAAAAAGACATCCGAAGATGTCTTTTTTGGCTCCCCCTGTTGGACTTGAACCAACGACCCCCTGATTAAGGAACAGACGAGCAAGCTCGTTGTTCTGAAGATTGCTGCGCAATCTTCTATCCCACTCTGCACAGGCTATCTGCCCGAGTGGGTTTGTGGGCATATATGCAATCCGACTCCGTCGGAGG
>JAFYUY010000049.1 GCA_017549405.1 Clostridia bacterium
AAGATATCTTCGGTATAGCCAACAGGCAGGTGAGAAGAGTTGGTGTAGTAAGGAGTGCCATCGGGTTCACCCGCACAGATGATATCGGGGTAACGCTTTTTGTCGTGCTTTGCAAGACGGAACGCTGTGGATTCTGCGGGAGTAGCTTCGAGGTTATAAAGATCTCCGTACATTTCCTGATAATCGGAAAGGCGGTCGCGCATGTGGTTGAGAACCTCCTTGGAGAATTCCTGAGTGCGCTTATCTGTCATATCGCATTTCAGCCACTTTGCGTTAAGACCGGCTTCGTTAAGACCGACAAGACCGATGGTGGAGAAGTGGTTATTGAAGGTGCCGAGATATCTCTTTGTGTAAGGATACAGACCTTCGTCAAGGAGCTTTGTGATGATGGTACGCTTGATCTTGAGGGAACGAGCGGAAATATCCATCATTCTGTCAAGACGCTTGAAGAAGTCTTCCTTATTTTCCGCAAGATATGCGATTCTGGGGATATTTATGGTAACAACGCCAACGGAACCTGTGCTTTCACCGCTTCCGAAGAAACCGCCGGACTTCTTACGCAATTCGCGCAGGTCAAGACGCAGACGGCAGCACATACTGCGCACGTCGGAGGGTTCCATATCGCTGTTTACATAGTTGGAGAAGTAGGGTGTGCCGTATTTGGAGGTCATTTCAAACAGAAGCTTGTTGTTTTCTGTTTCAGACCAGTCGAAATCGCGTGTGATAGAATATGTGGGGATAGGATACTGGAAGCCTCTGCCGTGAGCGTCACCCTCGATCATGATCTCGATGAACGCACGGTTTACCATATCCATTTCCTTTTTACAGTCGCCGTATTTGAAATCTACGCGCTTACCGCCGATGATCGCATATTCATCTTCAAGGTCATGGGGCACAGTCCAGTCGAGAGTAATGTTGGAGAAAGGTGCCTGAGTTCCCCAGCGGCTGGGTGTGTTTACACCGTATATAAAGGATTCTATGCACTTTTTAACTGCGTCATAGGAAAGGTTGTCCACCTTAACAAAAGGCGCAAGATATGTGTCGAAGGAGGAGAATGCCTGAGCGCCCGCCCACTCGTTCTGCATGATGCCAAGGAAGTTTACCATCTGGTTGCAGAGCGTTGCAAGATGCTTTGCGGGAGCGGAAGTGATCTTTCCGGGAACTCCGCCAAGACCCTCTTCAATAAGCTGCTTCAAAGACCAGCCCGCACAGTAACCTGTGAGCATGGAAAGGTCGTGAAGGTGGATATCCGCATTCTTGTGCGCCTGAGCTATCTCGTCATCATAGATTTCGGAAAGCCAGTAGTTTGCGGTGATGGCACCCGAGTTATTAAGGATAAGACCGCCTACCGAATAGGTTACGGTGGAATTTTCCTTTACACGCCAGTCGATGTTCTTAACGTACTGGTCAACAAGCTCCTTGTAGTCGAGAATGGTGGATTTTAAGTTACGGAGCTTTTCACGCTGGCGGCGGTAAAGGATATATGCCTTTGCAACATCCGCATAACCTGCCTGAACAAGAACGGTTTCAACACTGTCCTGAATGTCTTCCACAGCCACAAGATCGTTTTCGATCTTAGGTTCAAAATCGGAAGTTACTTTAAGTGCCAAAAAATCGATGATGTTGTCGTTGAACTGGCGCTCACAAGCTTCAAAAGCCTTTTTTATCGCCTCGGAAATTTTGGAAATGTCAAAATCGGCTATCTTGCCGTCTCGTTTGTTAACGCGATACATAGATGTTCTCCTTTAAAAGTTTTATATTTTCGTGTAAAGATTCAGCCGCGAAGCTTTGCGCGGGATAATTTTTGCGAGAGTATTTCGAGGATATTCTGCATTTCCTCGGGTGAAAATGCCTGCATTGCGGGGTCCTTTGAAATAAGGTTTCCCGAATCGACAAAACGCTGGACAAAATATTTTTCATCGGGGAGAAGAAGCTTTGCAATATCACGAAAATCGTCGGGAGTGTGTATTCCTTTTACCGCAGTGGTGCGGAATTCGTGATCGATGCCGAAAGCTCTTATCACTTCCATGCTCTTTTCAAAAACCTCAAAAGGAATCTCGGAGTTTGTGGCTTTTTCATACCTTTGGGGCGAGGACTTTATATCCATTGCCACATAATCGCAAAGTCCCTCTTCGAGTATGCTTTTAAGCTTTTCGGGAAGTGTCCCGTTGGTGTCCAGCTTTATGGAATAACCCATGCTGCGTATTTCTGCCATAAACTCACCGATATGGGGTTGCAGCAGCGGTTCTCCTCCGCTTATGCACACACCTTCGAGAATTCCCCGCCGCAAGCTGAGATATTCCATGACTTCATCGTAAAGATTTTGCCCTGCGGGATTTTTTACAATATCGGCATTGTGACAAAAGGGACAGCGGAGATTGCATCCGCCCGTAAAAACCGTGCATGCCACTTTGCCGGGGAAATCCAGCAATGTCATCTTCATAAAGCCGCGGATCATGGGTTTGTTTTTCTGAACCATAAAGATCGTTACGTCCTTTCTTGAAGATGTATTGTAAGTATATCACAGGAATTGCATAAAGTCAAGAGGAAATTTCCATATATTGTGTTTGTTTTAAATTTATTTACAAGATATTGAGTCGCAATAAAACACGCCGAAACCCTTGACTATCAATGGTTTCGGCACTTTTTTGATGTTTTTTTACCCGAAATCTGCCCAAAAAAATATTTTTCAAATGCACAAAATATTGTGTGCAGACACTATATATTGTGTCCGCAAGCACAAAAAACACAAGCCGCAAAAAATTGCGGCTTGCAGCTTTTGAAATATAATTCCGTGTTAAAATCTCACGGCGGGCTTTGGCATATATACTACCGTCGGATCTTCCTCGTGCAGGATATTCTTCATAATATCCTTTTCTGTTCCGTCAAAGGTATAAATCTCATTGTAAAGGCGCGCAAAATTTGCCCCCTTGGGATTAACATATACGTTGTTACGCATGATCTCGGTCTTGTGACCTTCGCAGTTTGCCAAAACAACAAGATATCCCAGCGACTGATAGAATATGTTGTTTTCCGCCACAAAGTTTTCGGTCTCGCAGTAAACGCTCGAGCCGCAGAACATAGGTGTTGCCGCCTCTCTGCCCTTACAGCCCCAGCCGTAACCGCCCATACGGCAGAAATTGCCTCGCATATAGATGTTCTTTATGCTTTGGGGGTGACCCTTGCAGTCGCCGTTGTAATACTCTATAAACCAGAAGCAGTATTCCATAAGGTTGTTTATATACCGCACATTGTGCTGATGGCATTCCATATCCCCGCCCGAGAACTGGTGGGTAACGGCGGTATCGTATATCTGATACATCCAGTTGTTCTCAACTCGGTATCCGTCACATCCGCCATATATCTCCACGGCGTTACCGTAACGCACGGGTCTGCCCGAGCCTCGGAAGTTTACGGAAAGAATCGAACCGCCCAGCCATGAGAACACGCAGTTTGTGACGGTGCGGTTTTTGGTTGTGCCGCTTCCCACACCGTGGGAACCCGTGTGTGTGATCCAGAGATTATCTATGGTAACATTTCCCGCAGATCCCGAGAAAATATTGCCGGATGTGGCAAGCTCCAGGTCAAGGAAACGGTCTCCGGGGTTCTCTTCGCTGTAAATGTAGAAATCCTCGGTCTCGTAATCGGAATAGAATTCAAGGTCTGCTTTAAGATCGGCATATCCCGAAAAGCCATTCTGACCGAATATCTTCATAGTGCCGTAAACTTCATTGTACTGACCGTAGGTGTATTCGGGGTCAATGTGAACAAGTCCCACGTTCTTTGCCTTTTCGGTAAGGTGCCACACGTTTTCCGCATCGGTCTTTTCCCAAAGGGAAGGCTGTGCGTAGTTTTTGGGGGAGCCGTCGATGATCGGCTTTACTCCCTCTCCGTAAGCGGAATAGGTAGTGCCTTCTTTAACGTTCACTCTGCCGCGGAAATGATCCCCTCTGCGGAAAAGCACCGTGTCACAAGGCAGCGTTATCTCATTTACCCTTGCGATCGTTGCAATGGCAGTACACGGGGTACGTCCGTCGTTGGCGTCGTCACCGTCATTTGAAACGTATATGACTCTTTCATTCTTTGGCAGATAATTTTTGGCGGAAATTACCGCATTTTTCATGCCCTGTGCGCGAAGGTCAAGAAATTTCCTGGCACACGCAGGGGTCATGCTTTCAAGCTCTTTTAAATATCCCATATCATTTTACCTTCTTTTATCAGAATCTTACGGGTGGCTTTTTCATGTATATGACGGTGGGTTCTTCCTCGTGGACAAGTTCACGCAGATTCTTTTTAACATCATCGTCAAACATATATTTGTTATCATAAAGGAAAGCAAGGTTTGCGCCCTTTGGATTTACATAAATATTGTTGCGCACAACGATATTTCTTGCACCGGGGTTATCCTGGAGTCTTACCAGATATCCGAGAGTCTGATAGAAAATATTGTTTTCTGCAACGAAATTATGCAGGTTTTCGCAAACGTGGGAGCCGCAGAACATGGGAGATCCGCCCTCGCGTCCCTTACAACCCCAGCCGTAGCCGCCGTAACGGCAGAAGTTACCGGTCATGTAGATGTTGGAAACTTCTCGGTATGTTCCCTCACGTTCACCGTTATAGAACTCTATAAACCAGACGCAATATTCCATAAGGTTATCCCGGTAAATAACATCGCGCTGGATGCAGTCTCCGGGCGAATATCCGCCGTACTGGTGTGTTATAGCCGTGTCGTATATCTGATACATCCAGTTGTTTTCAACATAATATCCGTAGCAGCTGCCGTATATTTCAACAGCGTTGCCGTAACGAGTGGTATTATATGTGCCGTCCTGACGCTTGAGTCCTCCGAGCATGGAGCCGCCAAGCCATGAGAACACGCAGTTTGTGACACGGCGGTTGTGGGACTGGCTTGCTCCACCCATACCGTGACTTCCCGTGTGCATTATCCAGAGATTATCAATGGTCACATTATCTGCCTTGCCAAGGAAAATGTGGCGGTTTTCGCCTATTTCAATATCGAGGAAGCGTTCACCGGGGTTGCCTTCGGCACTGTAAAGATAAAGCAGATCGGTCTCTCTGTCGTTATAGAAATCCAGATCGCCCTCAAGATTCTTATAGCTGAAGTCATCTTCACGACGGAGCTTCATGTGACCGTAAAGCTCATTGTACTGACCGTAGGTGTATTCCGGGTCAAAGTGCATAAGACCCGCATTAACTATCTTTTCGGTGCAGACATAAACATTTTCCTTGTCGGTCTCCTGCCATATGGCGGGATCGGCAAAGTTTCGTCTTGAGCCGTTGATAATCGGCTTAACACCTTCTCCGTAGGCAGAATATGTAACATCATCATATTTCACATCAAATGCACCACGGAAATGATCGCCGCGTTTAAAAAGGACTGTGTCGCCCGCCTGTATTATTTCTCCCACTCTTGCGATCGTGGCAATGGGTCTTTCCATGGAAAGACCGTCGTTTGCATCGTCACCGCTGTTTGAAACATAAATCACGCGCTCACCGTTAGGCACGTAATTTTTTGTGAGGCAAACGGCATCCTTCATTTCCTGCGCCTTAATGTCAAGAATTCTCTTTACCTGAGCAGGGCACATGGATTCAAGTTCCGGCATATACTGTCTGGAAGCCATATTTTTTCTCCTTTTATATAATATTTGTTATTGATGCTTATCAAAAGCGCACCGGGGGTGCGGGCATGAATACCACAGTGGGTTCTTCTTCATTTATAAGTGTTTTCAATGTTTCGGCAGCAGTATCGTCAAACTTATAGTTCTTGCCGTAAAGATGTCCGAGATTTGCGCCCTTGGGGTTGACATAAACATTGTTGCGCACAACTATCTTTCTTGCACCGGGATCATCTTCAAGGCGCACAAGAAGTCCGAGGCTCTGTTCAAAAATATTTCTTTCGGCAATAAAGTTCTGGAGGTTGTCGCATACATGGGAACCGCAGAACAGAGGAGCTCCGCCCTCACGTCCCTTACAGCCCCAGCCGTAGCCGCCATAGCGAGCAAAGTTGTCGGTCATGTAAATATCCTTTATCTCGCGGTTGGTGCCGGGACGCTCTCCGTCATAAAACTCTATTGACCAGAAGCAATATTCCATAAGATTTCCACGATATATAACATCATGCTGAATGCAATCGCCTTCGGAATAGTGACCGAACTGGTGGGTAACTGCCGTGTCGTATATCTGATACATCCAGTTGTTCTCGACCGTGTAACCGAGGCATCCGCCATAGATCTCAACGGCATTGCCGAAGCGTGTTCCGTTGTATGAGCCGTCTGCACGTTTTTCTCCGCCAAGCATAGAACCGCCGAGCCACGAGAATACGCAGTTGCGTACCACACGGTTTACTGTTGTGCCGCTGCCTATTCCGTGACAGCCTGTGTGCATTATCCACAATCCGTCGAAGGTAACATTATGGGCACTGCCTCCAAAAGTATTGCCCGCTTCTCCCACTTCAATATCAAGGAATCTTTCACCGGGATTTCCTTCTGCGCTGTAAAGGTAAAGCTTGTTTGTTTTTCTGTCGCAGAAAAAGTCAAGGTCGCCTTCAAGATTCTGATATCCGAAGCTATCCTCACGGCGGAGCTTCATGTGACCGTAAAGTTCGTTATATATACCATAGGTATATTCGGGGTCAAAATGCATAAGACCCGCATTGTTCACTTCCTCGGTGCACACATAAACGTTTTCCTTGTCGGTCTTTTGCCATATGGAAGGATCTGCAAAGTTGCGCTTTGAGGAATTTATGATAGGCTTTATGCCCTCGCCGTAGGACGCGTATGTAACACCGTCCTTATCGACTCTTATGTTGCCGCGGAAATGGTCACCGCGTTTGAAAAGAATGGTATCACCGGGTCGTGTGATCTCATCGACCTTAGCAAGAGTCGCAATGGGAGTTTCGGGAGAAAGACCGTCGTTGCAGTCGCATCCGCTGTTTGAAACGTAGATAACACGTTCACTCTTCGGCTGATAATTAGGGGTAAAAATAACGGCATCTTTCATTTTCTGGGCTTTTATATCGAGAATTCTCTTTGCCTGTGCGGGGCACATATTCTCAAGCTCGGGCATGTATTTGTTTGACATGGCGGTAAATTCCTTTCGGATCATTCAATATTGAAACTTTTCAAAGTTTCTTCCTTACAAAAATTATATCACAATACACGTTTTTTTCAACCCAATAAAAAAAATAACCGCCTTGATGATGTAGAAATCAACATGTGATTTTTGGCAATTTTTCACAAAGACTTGCACTTTCTATCTTATTTGTTGCACATTAGTTAATTTTACAAAAATAATCTTGACATAACGGAAAAATTAATCTATTATAATTTTAAAGGAAAATACCGAAAGGAAACAGTGCATGGAGAATTCATCGTTTTTTGCTTTTGCATTCAGAATGAAATACATAAACCGCTGGAGTCTGATGAAAAACTCCCGCACGGAAAATCTCACCGAGCACTGTGCAGAAACCGCAATGATAGCCCATGCCCTTGCGGTCATCGGCAACAAGCTTTTCGGCAAAAAACACGACACGGAAAGAATTGCTTTATACGCTTTGTATCACGATCTTTCCGAAACCGTGACAGGCGATCTCCCCACCCCCGTGAAGTACTACAGCGGCGAGCTTTTGAGTTCTTACCGCGAATTTGAAGACCACGCAAAAACGCGTCTTCTTGAAAAGCTGCCTCCTGAGCTGCGGGATGAATTTTCCGACATAGTGCGGGAAAACTGCACAGAGGAAGAAAAAACTCTCATAAAAGCTGCCGACAAGCTTTCGGCTCTTGTGAAATGCATTGAGGAAGTGAAAAACGGGAATTCCGAATTTTCAAAGGCACACAAATCCACCTTTGATGCATTGGAGAAATATGATCTTCCCGAAGTTAAATATTTTATAGATAAAATGATACCTGCGTTTTATCTCACCCTTGACGAGCTTTAATTTTGAATTTAACAATATGATCAACCTTTGAAAGGACGGTACAAACATCATGGCACTTAAAATCGGAGCAATGGCGGAATCCTTCAGAAAAGAAACATTCCGCGAAGCAGTAGAAACAGCGGCAGGTCTCGGAGTTACGGGCATTCAGGCATATATTACCGACCGCAGCCCCCTTTTGCGCGTTGACGAAATGACCGACGCAAAGATCGCAGAAGTTATGGATATCATGAAGTCCAACGGACTCATTTTCTCCGCCATCTGCGGCGAC
>JAFYUY010000050.1 GCA_017549405.1 Clostridia bacterium
GCAGGTATCCTGCTCTACGCAGTAATACTTAACTCCGCACTTTTCTGCAACTGCTGTTACGCTGTCGAAGTCGATCTGACCGTTGCCCACTTCTGTGATGAAAGGAACAACACCGTTTTCGCTGTTCATAACACCCATGTCCTTGAGGTGGAGAATGTCGATTCTTCCTGCAAGCTTTTCGATCCATGTGGTGGGGTTTCCGCCGCCACGCTGTACCCAGTGGGTATCAAGGCAGAAGGAAACTGTTTCGGGGTTGAGTTCTTCATAGAGGTAGTCCATGATGGTCTTCACACCGTCGATCTTCACAAACTCAAAGTGATGGTTGTGATATGTGAGCTTGAAGCCGTAGGGCTTTATTTTGTCACCGATCTTGTTGAAATCGTCGATGAACTTGAAGAGCTCTTCCTTGGATGTTCTGGGAGCAAGGGGCATACCGCCGATACCCATGATATCTGTCTTGAGGATCTCTCTGTGCTTGCGCATTGCTTCGTCGGTATCGTTGAGCATTTCGTTGTAGTCATAGTGTGTGCCCACGATGTCAATGCCGTTTGCCTGTGCAAGTTCTGCATACTTTTCAATGCCTACCTTGCCAAATCCTGCTGTCTGGATCTCATCGTAGCCGTACTTCTTAATGGTTTCAAATGCTGTGTTGAGGGTGGCTTCGCTTGCTGTTTCTCCGTCATAATAATTGCGGAATGTGTAAGCCTGAACGCCGAGTTTCTTGAACATGTCAAAAAACCTCCTTAAAAAATAAAAATGTACTTTTTAAAAAGAATTATCAATAATACAATTCTTTACACCCTAAGTATATCACAATTTTTCCTTTATTTCAACAATTTTACAAAAATTTATTTCAAAAAGAAAATTTCGGTACAGATGTTAAAATTTACCCTTTTTTATTGATATCCGGGGAAAGTTGGTATATAATAAAAAGTAATATCAATTTATATTCCGTATATGGGGGTAAAAATGAAAAGAACACAGCTTTGTGACGGAGTTTTTCTCAATTATTTCAGCTCCGATAAATTCAAGACAGATTATCTTGATATCAATATAATTTTCCCGCTTAAAGCACAGACGGCAACTCTTGCGGCACTTCTGCCTCAGGTGCTGAAGCGAGGAAGCCAAAAATATCCTACCATGGCAGATATGACAAAACGCCTTGACTATCTTTATTCCACGGGTTTTGCCACAAACAACTTCAAGCGTGGAGAAGCGCAGATACTGAATTTCGGTGTGGATTTTCTTAGGGACAGTCTTGTACCTGCGGGCACAAACCTCATGAGCGAGGTTTTTGATACCCTGCGCGATATTATCTTTTTCCCGCTTACAGAAAACGGTGCGTTCAGGGCAGAGTATGTTGAGAGCGAAAAAAAGAATCTCATCGATGCCATAAATGCGGTCATAAACAACAAAAACAGCTATGCCATGAAAAAATGCCACGAGGCAATGTGTGCGGGTTCCGATTATGCAGTGAACGCAGGCGGAGATATAGAGGCGGCAAAGACCATAACTCCGGCGGAGCTTTACGATTTCTACTGCAATATGCTTGCCCACTCTTCGTTTGAAATCTTTTATACGGGAATGTGCGATGAAGCAACGCTTGCGGAACGTGTCAAGGCTCTTATCAAAGGGCTTCCCAGAAAAGAAATATATCCGGTTTCCACCCAAAAATTTGTTTCCGAACGCACGGAAGTGCAGGAGATAACAGAGGAAATGGAAGTGGCGCAAGGCAAACTCATAATGGGATTTTCCTCGGATCATACCATGTGCGACGAGGATTACACCGCATACGCTCTTTTCAACGAACTTTACGGCGGCTCTCCCACCAGCAAGCTTTTTGAAAATGTGCGTGAAAAACTCAGCCTGTGCTATTATTGCCGTTCTATCCCCGATGCTCACAAGGGAATTCTCACTATAGCTTCGGGCATTGAAGTGGAAAACAAGGAAAAAGCCTGCGGGGAAATACTTGCACAGCTTCGCGATACCGCCGACGGAAAGATCTCCGATGAGGAATTTGTATCGGCTAAGAAATCGCTTATAAACGGCTACCGTGAACTTTTTGACAGCGGAAACAATCTCCACATATGGTATCTTGCCCGTCTTATCGCAGGTAGCACAAAAACCGTGGAGCAGGTAATAGCAGAAATAGAGAATGTAACAAAGCAGGACATTGCCCGTTGTGCACGTTCCACAAAGCTTGATACCGTATTCTTCCTTAAAGGAACTCTTAACTCGGGAGGTGAAGACGATGAGTAATTTTGTTCTTAAAGAAAACAAAGCGATCGATGAAAAATATTACTACACAAAGCACAAAAGCGGTCTTCCCGTATATGTGATACCCAAAAACCACGGCACGGGCTATGCGGTTTTCGGTACGAATTTCGGCTCGATAGACAATCGTTTTTCTGTTGACGGCAGGGAGATTTCGCTTCCCGACGGAATTGCACATTTTCTGGAGCACAAGCTTTTTGAAAATGAAGATGGTATAGATACCTTTAAAAAATATGCTGAATACGGTGCTTCAGCAAATGCGTACACTTCCAGCGACAAAACAGTATATCTCTTTTCCGCAACGGAAAATATGTCTGAATCTCTCGAGATACTCCTTGACTTTGTGACTCACCCTTATTTCACAAAGGAAACTGTAGATAAGGAGCAGGGAATAATCGGACAGGAAATAAGAATGTACGATGACAACCCCAACTGGCGTCTGTATTTCAATATGCTCACTGCGCTTTACCACAGCCACCCCGCAAGAATAGATACTGCGGGTACCGTGGAAACTATTGCTCAGATAACACCGGAAACCCTTTACGATGCATATAACACGTTTTATAATCTCAACAACATGGCGCTTTGTGTGTGCGGAAATATAGATCCCGAGGAAGTTCTTTCCGTGTGCGACAAGGTGCTGAAGGATGCCCCCGAGGTATCCCCCGAGAGAATATTCCCCAAAGAACCCGAAAATGTTTTCCAAAAGGAAATAACACAGAAGCTCAGCGTTTCCATGCCGCTTTTCTCTGTGGGTGTGAAAGATATTCATCAGCCGAGCACGGGAAAAGAGCTTGCGAAAAAGCAGGCGGAATACGAAATGATCTTGGAGCTTCTTTTCGGAAAGGCAAGCCCTTTTTACACAAGACTTTATGAAGCGGGTCTTATAAACTCGGCTTTTTCTGCGGGTTATGAGGCTCACACGAATTTCGGCTTCTGCGAGGTTGCGGGATATTCCAACGATCCCGACAAGGTCTACTCCGAAATGCTTGCCGAAATCGAAAAATATAAAAAGAGCGGTTTTGATCCCGAGGATTTTGAACGCATAAAGAGAGTCTTCTATGCATCAAACATCAGAGCTTTCAACAGCACGGACGATATTGCCAACGACTTTATTGCATATATATTCCGAGGCTTCGATATGCTTGATTATCCCGAGGTTATTTCTTCCGTCACCCTTGATGATGTGACAAAACGTTTTAATGAAGATTTTACGGAAGAAAGAATAGTTCTTTCCAAGATCCTTCCTCTGTGAAGTGAAAAGGAGGATGTGTCTTGACAAGTAGTATTTCTTTCCCGGGATTGTTTAAGACGGTGTTTGAAATAGATCCCGTGGCAACCCCCGACTGGTTTCCGCTTGAGATACGCTGGTACGGTATTGCTATTCTTATCGGAATGCTGGGTGCATTTTTCTATGCTTCATACCGTGCAAAGCAAAGCGGAATATCCTTTGACGATATGCTGGATTACGTGATATTTACTATTCCCTCGGGAATTATCGGCGCACGTCTTTATTATGTTTTATTCAATCTGTCGGATTATACTTCGTTTTATGAGATCATTGCCATATGGAACGGCGGTCTTGCAATATATGGCGGAATAATCGGAGGGCTTATTGCAATAATCCTTGTTTCAAAGGTGAAAAAGATCCATTTGCCCACAATGCTTGATTGTGCGGCACCCGGTGTTATGATAGGTCAGATATGCGGAAGATGGGGAAACTTTTTCAATGCCGAAGCTTACGGTATTCTTGAAAAGATATCATTCCCGTTTATAGGGGATATAAGCACTCCGACTTTTGCGGAAAATTTCCCGTTGCGCATGGTAATAAGCAACAGCAGGGTGGGGGAGATAGCGGTGCACCCCACATTCCTTTACGAATCCGCGTGGAATCTTTTGGGTTTTATTCTTATAAATATTTATTTCAAAAAGAAAAAGTTTGATGGCGAAATAGTTCTGATGTACGTTTCATGGTACGGAATCGGCAGATTCTTTATTGAGGGACTTCGCGGTGACAGCCTGATGCTCGGAACGTTCCGTGTTTCGCAAGTGCTTGCACTGGTGTGCTTTATTGCGGGTGTTATTGCGATAATTGCAGGAAGAAAAAATGCACTCAAAAAAAGTCTTGCTCTTGACGGATATATCTCTCAGTTCAGCGTTCCCGATGAGCCTGCGATCAGAACGGAAATTCCCGAAAAAAACAATACCACAACTCGCTCGGAAGGAGAACAGAATTATGGCAAAGATAATTGACGGCAAAGCGGTAAGCGCAAAGGTGCGCGGTGAACTTTGCGAAAAAACGGTTTCTTTCAAGGAAAAATACGGATACGCCCCGGGGCTTGCCGTTATAATCGTGGGGGATGATCCCGCATCAAAAATATATGTGCGCAACAAAAAGAAGGCTTGCGAGGAAATAGGTTATAATTCCTTCGAATACGCGCTTCCGGCTGAAACGAGCGAGGAGGAGCTTTTAAATCTTATAGAAAAGCTCAATGCTGATGATGCGGTTCACGGCATATTGGTCCAGTCGCCCGTGCCGCGCCATATTGATGAGAAAAAGATACAGTCTACGATCCTTCCCTCAAAGGACGTAGACGCATTTCACCCCATAAATGTCGGAAAGATAATGATAGGCGATTACGACTTTGTTCCCTGCACACCTGCGGGAATAACGGAATTGCTTGATGCATACGGCATTGAAACTGCGGGAAAAAGCTGTGTTGTTATCGGCAGAAGCAACATTGTGGGAAAGCCCATGGCAATGCTCATGCTTCACAAAAACTGCACGGTTACTATCTGCCATTCCAGAACACCCGATGTGGGTGCGGTAACGCGCGAGGCGGATATAGTTATTGCCGCAGTGGGTAAATCGGATTTCCTGACGGGCGATATGATCAAAGAAGGCGCTGTGGTCATTGATGTAGGAATGAACCGCAATGCTGAAGGAAAGCTGTGCGGGGATGCGGATTTTGAGGCCTGCGAGAAAAAGGCATCATACATCACACCTGTTCCGGGCGGTGTCGGTCCCATGACAATAACCATGCTTATGAAAAACACCCTCAGATCGGCAGAACTTTCTGAAGAAAATAAATGATTAAAATATGTCGGAAATAGACATTGAAAAATACAAAAAGCTGTGTTATAATCGGAATAACATATGTGATTGTACATATATTTAATTATACATAAAGGAGTATATCAAAATGAAAACATTACCAGTAGCATTGCAGGTTTATTCCATCCGTGAAGAAGCTTCCAAGGATTTCAAGAAGGCTATGACCGCTGTTAAGGAAATAGGTTATGACGGTGTGGAACTTGCCGGCCTTTACGGTATCCCCGCGGCCGAGATCAAAAATATCCTTGATGAAGTAGGACTTGTTCCCGTTTCCGCTCATGTTTCCGAGCTTATGAACGGCGGCGCAGAGCTCTGCGATATTCTTAACGATTACGTAACCATCGGTGTTAAGTATATCGTTGTTCCTTACCTTGGCGAAGGTATGCGTCCCGGTGACGAAAACTTTGATGAGATTCTTAAGAAGATCGAAAATATCGGTGCTGAGGCAAGAAAAAAGGGACTCACACTGCTTTATCACAACCACGATTTTGAATTCATCAAGATGCCCGACGGTTCTTACGGACTTGATTATATGTATAATAATACCGCTCCCGAAAATCTTCAGACAGAACTCGATACTTGCTGGGTAAATGTGGGCGGTGAAAATCCTTCGGAATATGTTAAGAAGTACACAGGCAGAGCTCCCGTTGTTCATCTTAAGGATTTTGAAGGCTCCAAATCCGAGCAGATGTATGAGCTTATCGGCATAAAGACCGAAAAGAAGGAAGAAGTTAAAAACACCTTCCGTTTCAGACCCGTAGGTCACGGAAAGCAGGATTTCCCCTCTATTCTTGCTGCAGCTGTTGAAGCAGGCGCTGAATGGGTGGTTGTTGAACAGGACCAGTGGTATGATACTCCCGCTCTTGAATGCGCAAAGATGAGCCGCGAATATCTCAAGACTCTCGGCTGGTAAGGAGCACTTTACAGATGAAACAGCTTCCTTTCAATATAGACCTTAGCGGTAAAACCGCTATAGTTACAGGCGGTGGCGGAGTGCTTTGCTCAGGATTTGCAAAGACCATTGCGGCATGCGGTGCAAATGTTGCGATCCTCGATCTTAAGCTCGATGCTGCACAGCTTGTTGCAGACGAAATATGCGCAGACGGAGGAAAGGCGATTGCAATTGGTGCAAATGTGCTTTCCAAAGAAAGTCTTGAAGCGGCAAAGAAAACAATTCTTGAAAAATTCGGTGGAATAGACATCCTTATAAACGGTGCGGGCGGCAATAACCCCAAAGGCACCACCACAAAGGAATACCTTTTCCCCGAAGACCTCGAGGGAGTAAAAGAGGGTATCACCACATTCTTTGAACTTGATCCCGAAGGAATAGGTTTTGTGTTCAACCTTAACTTTATCGGAACATTGCTTCCCACGCAGGTTTTTGCCCGCGAAATGACAAAGGCAGAACATCCCGTTATCATCAATGTTTCTTCCATGAATTCGTTCCGTCCCCTCACAAAGATCCCCGCATATTCAGCAGCAAAGGCGGCAATATCCAATTTTACCATGTGGCTTGCGGTTCACTTTTCAAAGATCGGCATCCGTGTAAATGCCATTGCGCCCGGATTTTTTGCAACGGCACAGAATCACGCATTGCTTTTTAACGAAGACGGTTCTCTTACTCCCAGAAGCGATAAAATAATATCACACACACCCATGGGCCGTTTCGGCACACCCGAAGACCTTGACGGAACTCTTTTGTGGCTCCTTTCCGACAAGGCATCCGGTTTTGTAAACGGCGTGGTAGTGCCCGTGGATGGCGGTTTTGCCGCATATTCGGGAGTATAAAAATTTCAAAAACTCACTTTCGGCATTTTTTTTAAAATTCTTTATAAAACGTGTTGAAATTTCAATTACTCTGTGATATAATTATCTCAAGTTATAACAAACTGTTATAATCATGTCATATCACAACGTTTGGAGGTGTAATTTCCATGGCATATGTTATTTCAGATGAATGCATCGCTTGCGGTGCTTGTGCAGATGAATGTCCTACCAGCGCTATCACAGAAGGCGATGGCAAGTACGTAATCAACAAGGACGAGTGCATCGACTGCGGCACCTGCGCAGGTGTTTGCCCTGTTGAAGCTCCCAAGGCTGAATAATTTATCACAAACTAACAAGAACGGCATAGTGCTTTGCACTATGCCGATTTTTGCTGTATATCATGCTTTCTTTACTGGAATGCTTGTCTTGGACGAAATATAGTCTGTCCACCGCAAAACATCAGCTTCATCCGCAAAGGAAA
>JAFYUY010000051.1 GCA_017549405.1 Clostridia bacterium
AAATCAAGCTTGGGTTTTTTCTTGTATGCACCGTGTGCCGTGCCGATAGCGATGGCAAGGGCATCAACACCTGTGTCGGAAATGTATTTCACGGCTTCTTCGGGGGTCGTGTAAAGATCCGTTTCGGCATTGTCTTCCGTGTCAGCCTGACCTACATGACCTATCTCACCCTCAACGGTTGCACCGAATTCGTGGGCGATCTTTACTATCTCACGCGTTTCCGCAATGTTTGTTTCATAATCCTTGGCGGAGCCGTCGTACATTATGCTGGAAAAGCCGAGTTTTAATGCCTCAATACATCTTCCGAAGGTTAGTCCGTGGTCGTAATGTACCACAACGGGGACGCTTGCTCTTTTTGCGGCTGCAATTATCGATGGGGCGATCAGCTTTAATTCCCCGTTGGGCAACAGCACTTCTGCCGTGCCTATTATAATGGGAGAACGCAGTTCTTCTGCGGCGGAGATTGCCGCTTCAAGCATGTCGGTATCGGTAGTATTGAAAAGTCCTACGGCATAGCCATTTTTCTTTGCGGGTGTAAGGACTGCATCTAAATTTACAAGCATTTATGTTTCCTCTTTTCTCAGTTGTCAATTACGGTTTGGCGAACAAGACGCTTATCGGTAAAAATGTCTGTGTGGTCGGTGCTTTTTGTGGAAAATTCTGAAATCACAGCTCCCTCGGGACCTGCCTGGAACCAGTGCCAGGTCTCGGGCATTATTGTATACTGTTCTCCGGGATTTAAGATTATTTCGTGGTAAACGGAGGTTTCCATGGGCGGAAGCGTACCGTGGATATCTTCCTTTTTGCCTTCGCCCTCAACGTAAAGGTAAACTTTTCCGCTGCGGCAACGGAATGTTTCTTCCTTAGCCTGCTTGCCATCGGTCATAACGTGTTTGTGCTCGGGGCATGTCTGACCGGGGAAAAGTACCATTTCCTTGGCACAAACTCTTTCGGTGTTTACGTAAACGCAAAGCTGAAGACCGATAACTTCAACGTTGTCAAGACCGAAATCGCTCACTTCGATCTCCTCATCGGGGCGGACAACTATGCCTGCGTTTTTGAGATACTCGCGCGCACGCGCTTCCATTTTTTCATAAACTTCTTTTTTCATATCAAAACTCTCCTTTTGTAGATCGTATTAAGTTTTTCTATCTGGCTTTTGGATCTCATGCCGCTTATGCTGTCGGAGGCTGAAAGATTGCAAGCGGCAGCAGCAGAGGCGAATTCGAGCATCCTTTGGTTGCTGTATCCGTTGTATATGCCGTAAAGGCAGGCAGCTGCAAAGGCATCGCCTGCACCGGTGCTTCCGATAATATAGTCTTTTGGAAGATCGAGCGAGGGGACCACGGTGAATGTGCCGTCGGAATCCATACAGAATCCTGCCTCCGAGCCGTGAATTATTACTTTTTCCCGTACCCCGTATTCCAAAAACTTCTGCATGGTGTGTTTTATATTTTCAACATGAACTCTGCCATCGGGATGCTTTGGCGATACACCCTCAACGCTACAGCTTTCTATCTCATTCATGATGGCATAATCGCAGTATTTCAGGGCGGGAATTATTTTTTCTTTAAAGTTTACACCATCTTTGCTCACGGCATCAACGGAGGTTTTTATTCCGCGTTTCTGGATGCTGTGGAGAAGACGTGCCATTTTTGTTCCGTATTCCTCATCGTGAGCATCGAGGGCATCAAGCAGAAGAATGTAACCGATGTGGAATATCTTGCATTCGAGAGAATCTATGTCGATATCATCTGCGCAAAAGCTTTTGTTAGCTCCGGCAGAAAAGAAAAATGTGCGCTCGCCCGAATCTTTTTCTGTCATAACGTTACTGTGTGCGGTGGGAAGATAGTCGTCGGTTTTTATTCCCGAGGTATCTATACCGTATTTTTTCAGTTGCGACAGTAAAAATCTTGCATTTTCGTCATTTCCCGTCTTTCCGAATGCCGAAAGGAAAATGTCGGGATCTATTTTTGCAATATCAATAATCGTGTTGGGTACGCATCCGCCCACGGCAAGCTCGGTATTCAAAATGTTTGCAAGCATATTTTTGGCGGGGTACTTATCCACAAGGTTTACTATATCAACAAGAATGTTGCCCGCAATTGCAATTCCCTGCGTATCTCCTTTAAGAAGATAATCTACCGACACTCCGAACACTTCGGACAGTGCCGAAAGAATTGTGATCTCCGGGTATCCTCCGCCGTTTTCCCATTTGCTTACGGTCTTGTCGCTTACGTTTATTCTTTCCGCAAGTTCTTTTTGCGTAAAGCCGTTTTTCTTTCTGAGCTTTGCAATGGTATCGCCGAGTTTAGTGGCATTCATGGGAGCACCTCCTTTTGTTCTCATTATAATTCTATACTTTTTTGGAAAAAATTTCAACCTACACATAAGATATTTTCAGCAAATATTCTGCAACTATATCTACGAAACGCAGAATTTTTTAAGAGTGTGGTGGGATAAAGTTGAATTGTTTTTATTTTTGTGTTATAATTATACTAAAAAATAAGGTATCAGAAATAATCAAATAAAGGAGAAGCACCATGATAAACAAAGATGATGAAATAAAATTTCACAATGTGCTGTTTCCCGTCTGGATGCTTTCGATGTTTCCGCCCGCATGGCTTATTGTTGTTCCGGGAAATTTTATTATAGACAGCCTTGTTTTTATAATCAGCCTTGCGCTACTTAAAATTTCCGACAAAAAGCAATTTTATAAGAAACACATACTAAAGATCTTTTTATTCGGTATGTTGGCGGATATTATCGGTGCGGTTTTCATGCTCGTTATGACGGCGCTTGAATTTGCCCGCATGGGAGATGAGCCGTATATGACGGTTCCGTCACTTATCATATCCGCATTATTGATTTTTGTTTTCAATTATTTTTTCACGTTCAAAAAACTTGATAAAATACTGAGAATGAAACTATCCGTAATATTTGCCGTTGTTACGGCACCGTATACTTTTTTGATCCCATCGGCATGGCTTTACAGTAAATGAATTATTGAATGGAGAGAAAACAGGCATGGAAGATAACAATCAAAAAAATGAACAGCTTTTGCTTGAAATGGCAAAAGAATTGGAGAATAAGAACAAAACGATCTGGCATTGCATGTGGGTAATTATGGCTGTAAGTATTGCGGCGATGATGGCGGGGCTTTTTATTACCGCACTACTGATTCCCGATGGGCCATGGCAGCTTGTTGCCAATATCGGGCTTTGCGTTGTTTTTTTGATACCGTGTTTTTATGCATTAAAGCTTGAGGTAAGCGTGGGTGCTTATAAATGCAAAAACTGCGGTTGCGAAATAGTACCCACTTATACGCAGGCACTTAACGCGATGCACATGGGAACTACCCGTTATTTAAAGTGCCCCAAATGCAACAAACGCACGTGGTGCAAAAAAGTGCTCAATAAGTAAATTTCGGTTAGTGGGGAATGATATGCGTACAAGAAAGGTCGTTGTGCTGCCATACGATATAGCCTGGCGGACAGCTTTTGAAAAAATAAAGAATGAACTTGAAGAAGCAATCGGGAATTTGATTCTTGGCATTGAACACGTTGGAAGCACATCGGTTGAGGGAATGTCTGCCAAACCCTGCATTGATATAGATGTGATCATAAAGGATCATTCGGTATTGGGGGAGGTCATCCGTGGGCTCGCAACGATTGGATATATCCACGAGGGCGATCTTGGAATAAAAGACCGCGAGGCATTCAAATATACTGATAAGCCCCATTTGATGATGCATCATTTATATGTGTGCCCGCAAAATTCCGAGGAATTGCACCGCCATATTGCATTCAGAGATTTTCTTCGGAATAATATCAAAGCGGTTAAAAAGTACAGCTTGATAAAAGAGAAAGCCGCCGAATTATTTCCAAATGATATAGACGGATACATGGAATATAAATCTCCGTGCATTGAAGAACTGTATAAAGAATGCGGTTTGAAATAAACAAAACAGATTTTATCGAACAGGCGAATGCGCTCCGAACGGAGTGCATTTGAGCGTGTCGCATGTGCTCCACGCTTCACGAAGGGGAACGAGTTCCCCCTCGTGAACTCCCCC
>JAFYUY010000006.1 GCA_017549405.1 Clostridia bacterium
TACCCCGTCAGAGTACCATTCGCTTGACAGTACCCTTTTCGGTTTTACCGATGCACAGTATGAAGCTCTTGATGCTTTGCTTTCGGATATATGCTCACGAAACAATATCCCCCGTGACCGCACTCATATCATCGGTCACGATGAATACAATCCGTCAAAGTGCGATCCGGGGGAACTTTTTGATTGGAGCCGTGTGTTACCGTAAACCGTTCAGTAACATACCGCGAAGCTTTTCAATATCTGATATCATGTCGCTTTGCGAGCAAAGCTCTTTTGCAATATCGTCGTCCGCCAAAAGTGTGCGGACGGCTTTTTTTGCATTGCGCAGAAATTCTGCGTGGGTCTTTCGTTTGCGGAAGTCCGAAAAAACAGGGCAGATCACGGAAGCTCTCGGGTCGGGTTTTATTTTTATAATATATCTGCCGCCGCAAGTTTCGATATGAGGGTAAAAGGGGAACATTCTGCAGGCAAAGGGACGAAGCTCACGCACGCATGAACCGTCGCATACGAGGAGTTCTCCCTCGTCGCTTTTTACAAATTTAAAATCCTTTGTGCCGCAAAGAAGCTCTTTTTCTCCCGGCAACAGCAACATTCCGCTTTCTCCATCGGTTCCGTGTGCGGTGTTTTCTTTACAGCAGGCACTGCCGCACAGCATTCCGCAATCGTATTTTTTCGGTGTTACATCACAAAGCAACGAATATGCATAAAGCAAAAGCTCGTGTTTTTTATTTGTGTTTTCGGCGCTCATTTCTGCAAAAGGTGAAGAGCCATTCCGCATACATCACCGTCGATGTAAACTGCGGGGTAATTGCCCTTGGAGTCTATATTTTTTGTTTCCTCAATAAACTTTACGCCCTTGGACTTGAGATATGCTTCAGCGCGCTTTATGTTGTTTGTTTCGATGCAGATATGACCTGCTTTTCCGTACCAGGGCTTTGTCATGATTTCAACGTCGTGGTTGAGGAAAACACCGCTGTTGCCGCGCTTAACTTCAAAACCGAAGGGGACAAATGCGGAGATGATGTCTTCTCCCGCCTCGGGAGTGTTTGCGTTAAGTCCCACGTGTTCAACTTTAAAGCCGTGCATAAGCGTTACAGCCTTGCGGGTGGCTTCGGTTATCTTGTGGAATTCCTTGTCCTTTACCCACTGCTTGTTTACCATGAAGCTGCCACCGCACGCAATAACCTTTTCAAATGCAAGGTATTGCAGAATATTCTTTTCATCGATTCCGCCCGTGGGCATGAATTTAATATCGCCGTAAGGTGCGCTCATAGCTTTTATCATAGCAAGACCGCCCGCAGCTTCTGCAGGGAAGAATTTTACCACTTTAAGTCCCAGACGGAGTGCCGCTTCGATATCTGTGGGGCGGGAACAGCCGGGGATAACGGTAACGTTTTTAGCCTGACAGTACTTGACGATATTTTCGGAAAAACCGGGGCTTACGATAAACTGTGCGCCCGCTTCAACTGCGTCGTCTACCTGCTGTTCTGTAAGCACGGTGCCTGCGCCCACAAGGATCTGGTCGCCGTAAGCTTCGGATATCTTGCGGATGGATTCCTTTGCTGCCGCTGTGCGGAAGGTTATCTCAGCAGAAGGCAATCCGCCTTCAATAAGAGCCTTGGCGATGGGGAGCGCGTCGTTTTCGTCATCAATAACAACAACGGGAATGATGCCGGTGTTAAAAATTTTTGTGTAAATGTCTGTCATGGTGTTGTTCCTTTCAGAATATATTGAAAAATTTTAAGATTCTTTTGGTTCTATGGAAATAATATCCACATCATCCGCTTTATACGGCATTTTTGGCATGGGGGAAAGCTTTAAAAGGTCAAATTTGAAATGACGGCAGGAATCCGTGTCCTCCACCACAAGACAGCGGTTTTTATATTTGCATAGGTATCTTCCGTCATACTCCACAAAGCAGGAATGCTCGCATATGCCGCAGGCTTTTTCGTAATCTTTGTTTTTCTTCATAGTTTTACTCCGTAAAATTTATATAAGTGTTGATTTATATAATGTTCAGTCTCCGCATTTTTCGTCGCTTT
The DNA here is from genome assembly GCA_017549405.1 of Clostridia bacterium. Lineage (GTDB taxonomy): Bacteria > Bacillota > Clostridia > Oscillospirales > CAG-382 > UMGS1052. The sequence continues at coordinate 2,043 of JAFYUY010000006.1, forward strand.
CCACTTCAACCAGTCCGTCGGGAGTTTCGACCATGTCGTGACGGTTGAGCAAAAATCTTCTCACGGCAAAAAGTGCCGCAATGGCAATTACGGTAATAAGGTTTTCCAAAGGCTTGGCGTGGCCAACTATGAGCTGACGAGCCAGCGCAAAGGCAATGACTTCAATTACCGTTTCGGGTGTGTGCTTGCACATCATCTTAATGAGCTCGGCACCGATGGCAAGTACGATCGCATTGTCAAGCACTCCGGTAAGAGCACCGGTACCCTCGAAGAACACCGAAAAGCTTGCAAGATCCGCTATCATGCGAAGCGCAAATATAAAAATAGCAATGCCGACGATAAGAGATACGATAAGCTCAAATATGTAGCTTGCTTCAAACATTTTGTCCTGAAGTTTTTTTCTCATGATCTGTCCCCCATGATGTTTTTTGGCAAAACGGATATATATTAATTATAACACAAGAAAATAAAAATTTCAACACAAACAAAAACAAACTCGGATATTGTCATATCCGAGTTAATGCTGTTTTATTCTTTTATACCAATGCTTTCAAGATATTCGTCCATTCTGGCGTTTGTTTCTTCCTGGTATCCGCAGGTCTCAAGGGTTATACCCGCGAATTCTTTTGCAAGACCGTCGTGCAGTGTCATAAGATCGCTCTGCTTCATTCCGCAAAGGGCAAGTATCTTGCTGTTGTCCACGATTCGGTTAAAGCATCTGTCGTATTCGAGCTGCTGGCGAACCCACGGATTGTTGGGGCTTATCATATCCGCGTACGTGTTGTTGGGGGCGGTAATATACTTAAGTCCTCCGATCTCGCGGTATATTTCCGCAACTTCGCGCCAGGTCATGTGTTCTGCCGTGGCAACGTTGTAGGTCTCGCAGTATGCTTTTTCGTTAAGGACGATTCCTGCTATCATCTTTGCTACGTCGCCTGCCCATGACATGGTTGCCTGCTTATCCATGGCGCCTTCGGGAAGTACTACGGTCTTTCCTTTGAGCATGCGGTATATAAGTACATTTGCTTCAAGGGTTGTGAGCTGGAAGCGGCGCTTGGAATAGGTTATGGCGGGACGGATTATGGTATAGTTCTTGTAATCTGAGCTACGGAGCATATTCTCTCCCAATGCTTTGTATATGGAATATTCGCGGTCCTTCACAAAATCTTCGGGAAGCTCCGAATCCAAAATTCGCAGAGCACCCTCGTGCAGCGGTGAATCGTCCGCATAAACACGATAGGTGGAAAGGAATATGTAGTGCTTTGTATTTTCAAGATACAGCTTATAATAATTGTTGAAATCCTCCGCACTGTTGTAGATCATAAAATCCACAACAGCGTCGTAGCCGTTTTTCAGGATGTCGGTTACAAAACCCACATCTTTGGCATTTGCTTTTATATAGCGCACGCCTTCGAGTTCGGAGTTTACGTCATCAAGCGAAACTCCGTCCACAAGGTATCCGCGTGAAACAAGCTCGGGTATAAGATAGACTGCCATGGCACCCGTGGCACCAAGCACCAGTATTTTTTTATTCTCCATGGATATTACCTCCATAACATCATTTTATTTAATTATATATCACAAAAATATGGCAGACAATATACAATAATGTTGTAAAAAAGTAAAATAGTATTGATTTTGATCGGTGTGTGCTTGGATATGATTTGTGTTGACAATGTGCTTATGATTGTGTACAATTATAATATAAGATCCATAGATGGGAGAGTGAATGAATTTGAATTTTTTGTATCTGCTTGAGGGTATACGCACCCCTTTTCTTGATAAACTGTTCCTTGCGGTGACAGGTATGGGAGATGAACTGTTTTTTATCGCCCTTGCCCTTGCGGTATTCTGGTGCATAAACAAAAAAACGGGTTATTATCTCATAACAGTATGCTTTTTCGGAATAGTGGTAAATCAAAGCTTAAAGCTTTTGTTCCGAGTGCCGCGCCCGTGGGTGCGCGACCCGTCTTTTTCCATGGTTGAGGCGGCTCGTGAGTCGGCTTCGGGATATTCCTTTCCAAGCGGCCACACACAAAATGCAGTAAGCATTTTCGGATGTCTTTTTGCATCCTCGAATGAACTTATAAAAAAGCGTAGCGGTGCAAATGTTTTCCGTGCCGTTTGCGTGTTGCTTGCGGTTCTTGTGGCTTTTTCCCGCATGTATCTCGGTGTACACACTCCCGCGGATGTTTTAACTTCCGCAGCCATTGCCGTTATAATGCTTGCGGCATTTTACCCGTTTTTTAAAGATCTGATGTCACATCCCGACAGGTTTTATTATATCATCGGTGTAATGGCAATGTTTGCAGCGGGATATCTTGCGCTTTCGTACGGTGCGGGTGCGGGGAATGAAGAAAATGTTCTTTCCGCGCAAAAGCATGCGTGGTATATGTTTGGCGGTATCCTGGGTGTTGCCGTGTCGTATCCGCTGGAAAGAAAGTTTGTGAATTTTGATACACGTGCAGGTGTCCCTGGACAGATTCTCAAGCTTGTGATCGGTTGCGCTCTGGTGATTGGTATAAAGGCGGTTCTTAAACAGCCGTTGCTTGCGCTTTTTGGCGGACACATGGCGGCTCATGCGGTGAGATATTTTCTGATTGTGTTTTTTGCCGTTTTTGTGTGGCCGAATACATTTAAGTTTTTTGCACTTATAAAAAGATAAATTAAGGAGGGCTTGTTTGTGAAAGGCATTTTGGCATTTATGCTTTTGACCGCATTGGTGTTTACCTCTTGCTCGCCTGTTATGATAAAAATAGACGAGGAAATGAAAGATATAAAAGAAGAACTTCGGGATGTCAAAGAGGACTTGAACGATCTTCCGCACAATATCCGCGAGGAGCTTGCAGATGCTTTGCCGCCACAACCCGTACAACTTTCGGAAGAACAGATGATTTCCGCTGTAACTCCTCACATTAAGGCTTTTGGTGAGGTAATATCCGAAAATTTCGGATCGGAGATTGATATTGCGGGAGTGTGTTATGCCGCATATCCCGAAAAAAATATTGACGGAATCGTACCCGGTGAGCTTGACGACGATGAAAAGGTTATTTTGGTAAAAGACCCTGATGTTTTACCCGACGGGTATCAGATAGACGGAACTTATACAAGTTATATTCCTGTTATAAACTATACCGATGAGGACGAAGCGGAAGAAAGATTTTCGTCTTTAATGAACGATGATATTTTTGAAGATGCTCTTGACGAAAATTTCGAGGAATACAAAGGTAAGCTTTATCTTGTTCGGGGCGGCAGAGGGTATGGTGCCGCATCTGTTGATGTTTCCTCAGCGGAAGTTGTTGCGGTAACGGGGTCAGGTTGCACGGTGAAGGTAAAAAGATTACTGTTTGATGAACCCGACGGAGAATATTTCCTGAATTTCAAATATACGGATAACGGATTTTTCCTGACCGATGTTAAAAACTACTATGTCGGAAATGCGGAAAACCAATAATGCTCAAAACAGATAAAACGACGGCACCCGTTTTCGGGTGCCGTTTCAGTCTGTCGATAAAGTATAGCAAAACATAAAATAAAAATTAAATTTGTGTTTTTTGGTGACTTTGTTGCCGAAAAACACTCCTATATGAGGCGTTTTCGGTGAGAAAATGCCCAGAAGCTGTGCATTCTGCATGGGGGGAGTTCACGAGGGGGAACTCGTTCCCCTTCGTGAAGCGTGGAGCACATGCGACACGCTCAACCGTCGGTAGTCTTATGCCGACGGTTTTATTTTTCGAAATACTTTGTGTGGATTGTCAAAAAACAAAATGATATTTTGTTGAAAGTGACGCAAACATTTCTCTTGTGAAAAAAGCTGTTACATGGTATAATAGAATACGGTGTTTACATCAAAATCAACAAAAAGGAGTACAAAATGAACACTAAAAAGCTTTTGGCTGCCATAATGGCAGTAACGCTCATTCTGTGCATGATCCCCTTTACCGCATCGGCGGCTGCCGAAGTGCTTATGGTAGACGGAGAGCGCACGGCATTTGTCA
>JAFYUY010000052.1 GCA_017549405.1 Clostridia bacterium
TATGGAAAACTCTCCGTCAATTATTCTTTCAAATATCAAATTGTTCATATCAACATTCTCTCATTATATGATTTTTGCCGTTAAATTTGGCTCTTGCACTATTGTATTATACATGAAAAATACCGTTTTGTCCATTCTATATTTTAAAAAAATCTGTATTATATAATTAATAAATATATTTTTATAATGAAAGGAATATAATCATGAAAAAATTCAAGGTCTGTATCATTGGAATGGGCGAGTTTTCCGATTTCTTTATTCCGCTTTTCAAATCCCATCCGAATGTATCTGAGGTGTCCATTTGCGACCTTATTCCCGAGCGTTGCGATGCGGCTATCAAAAAGCACGGCGGTATCACACGCGTTTTCAAATCATTTGAAGATCTCCTTGAAAACGGCAAGGATATCGAATGCATAGCTCTGTTCACCCAGCGCCATCTGCACGGTCCCATGGTCATTGATGCCCTTAAGGCAGGCAAGCACGTTTTCAGTGCCGTGCCCATGTCCACTTCAATCGAAGAATGCCAGAAGATAATAGAGCTTGTTAAAGAAACAAGACTCACATATATGACAGGCGAGACCTGCTATTATTTCCCTTGCGCAATTTACTGCCGCAATGTTTACAACGAAGGTAAGCTCGGAAAATTCGTTTATGGTGAATCCCAGTATTACCATGATATGGAATGCTTCAGCTACGCTTTTGCACATTCCGGCGGCGACAACTGGAAGCGCGTTGCGGGTATTCCTCCCATGTACTACTCCACACACTCCATCTCCATGATAGTTTCTGTTATAAACGAATATGCAACAAAGGTATCCTGCATGGGCTACCGCGACAATCACGAAGACGGAATATTCGGTGTTGGCAAAAACAATTGGGACAACCCCTTCTCCAACGAAACTGCACTTATGCAAATGTCGGGCGGCGGTATTGCCCGCATAAACGAATTCCGCAGAGTAGGTACAGGTCACAAGCCCTCCTCTTACATCACTTGTCTTTACGGTGACAAGGGCGCATACGAAGGCTCTGTTACTCAGCATGTTCTCATCAAGGGTGTTGCGGCAGGCGCTGATTCCACCCATATCGACTACGTAAGCGACCTTGTAAATACCAAGCATTACGTTGAAGAACAAAAGGCAGGCGCTCTCGGCGGCTTCAATATTCACGAAGACCCGATTTCCGAGCCTTCCCACCGCGGTTTTGCTGCAGTGCACGACCTTTCAAGACTTCCCAAATCCTTCCGCGATGCTCCCCATACAGTTCACTATAACTCCCATCCTTACCTTGTGGATGATTTCTTCCGCGCAGTTGTGACAGGAAAGCTTCCTCCCAACAATGCATGGGATTCTGCAAGATACATGATCCCCGGCATCATAGCACACGAATCCGCACTGCGTGACGGTCTCCCCATGGATGTTCCGGACTTCGGCGATGCTCCCGCAAACTGGGAAAAGCTCACATTTGAGCCCATTGACTACTACGAAGAATAATTTTCGCGGAGGTAACCGATGAAATACAGCGCTTGCATCGATATGATGTTTGCATATACCGATTTTTACGAACGCTTTTCTGAAGTTAAAAAATGCGGAATCGATGCTGTGGAGTTTTGGAAATGGTCCAACAAAGACCTTGACAGAGTTTGCGATGAAATGCAAAAAAACGCACTGGACCTTTCCATTTTCAACATAGACTGCCGCGATGAAAATCTTTCTTATGACCTTTCACGCGGTGTGCTCAACAGTGGACGGTGCGAAGAGCTTATCTCTGCTTTTGGAGAAAGCGTTGATGTTTACCGCAAACTCGGGGCGCACGGCATGATAGTTCTTATCGGTGAAACAAGGGATGATATCAGCGTTGAAAAGCAAAATGAGAACATTTTAAAATGCCTTAATGCCGTAAAACCTTATGCGGAAAAGGAAAATATAAACCTTTTTGTCGAGCCTCTTAATGCCACGGACAGAAAGAACTATTTTATGCCATATTCGCGCCCGTTGTTTGATATTCTTGAGCAGGTAGACAGCCCGAACATTAAAATGCTGTTTGACATTTATCATCAGCAGATGACCGAGGGACACATATGCGAAAGCATTGATGCGCAAATATCAAGAATAGGTCATTTCCACGTGGCAGACTGTCCCGGCAGACATGAACCGGGCACGGGCGAGCTCAATTACCCGAATATCATCTCACATATTTCAACCCTCGCTTATGAAGGATATGTCGGTCTTGAATACAGAGCTACAAAGAATGATCCGCTCACGCTCGGATTCCTTTCGGAGGTACAAAGATGAGCGAAAGAAAGCTTAAAGCCGCCATTATTGGTTGCGGCATGATCGCCTATTCTGCGCACATACCGGCATACAAGTATTTTTCCGACAAATACGAGCTTGTTGCAATTTGTGATGTTTTTGAGAAAGCCGCACGCGAAGCTGCAGAAAAATACGACATACCCTCATATTTTACAAATGCCGAAGAAATGCTTTGCAGCATAAAGCCCGATGTTGTGTCGATTTGCGTTCCCAATATGCTTCACAAGCAATTCGTTTTGCTGTGTCTGGAACACGATGCAAACGTAATTTGTGAAAAACCCCTTGCCTTTACCTTGCACGATGCAAAAGAGATGTATGCTCTTGCAAAATCAAAAGGTCTTTCCCTTATGGCATGTCAAAGTATGCGTTTCACACCGGACCGCATTGCCGCAAAAAAGCTTCTCGACAACGGTGAGATAGGAACTCCTTATTACGGAGAATTTTCGAGGATCCGCCGCAGAGGCATCCCCACATGGGGCACTTTCCATATCAAAGAACGCAGCGGTGGCGGTGCTTTTATAGACATTGGAGTTCACATGGTTGATGCAGTGCTGTGGCTTATGGGAAATCCCGAGATTTATTCCGTAAACGGTTCCACATGCCGAAAACTCCACAAGGAGATCGGAACACTGCAATCAAGCGGAGCTTTGACCGGTAGTGTTCAGAACGCACGCAAATTCGATCCCGACGAAATGAACGTGGAAGATTTTTCCTGCGGCACTATAACGTTTAAAAACGGAGCCAGAATAAACTTCAAAGTTGCCTGGGCGGCAAATCTGCGCGATGAGACCACCATCCGTATCATCGGAGAAAAATCGGGAGTTGAGCTTCCCGATGGAATTATTCACCGCGGAATTGACGATGATTCGGCACTTGAAATGATGCCCGAAAAATACGAGTGCGGTTCCCCGTTCTCAGGTCATTTCCACGTTGTGGAGGATATTTACGATGTTGTGGTAAACGGCAAAGAACCCATCATCAAACCCGAGGAAACAATAAACGTTGCGGGTATCATAGAAGCCTTCTACAGATCCGCAGAGCTTGGACGCGAAGTTGCGTTTGAGGAGCTCTTATAATTATAGAATTTTTAAAAAGATTCCCCGACAAAACCTGTCGGGGAATCTTATTGATATGAAACACAAAATGTTATTTATTCTCGGGAATTATCGGATAAAGCTGTATCATATTTCCGCCGTCAACGGTAAGCTCCGCGCCCGTTGTGTTTTTGGAAAGATCGCTTCCGAAGTAGTATGTGGCATTTGCAATGTCTTCAAAATCGGCAATGTCACCAAGGGGGGTATAGTTGGACAAAGCATTTCTGCAATTGTTGTAATTGTTCTGCCAGCGGTCTGTCTTTATCATACCCGGAAGAACAGCGTTTACTCGGATATTATACTTTCCGAGGTCAAAGGCAAGCGCACGCATAAGACCGAGAGCACCGCTCTTTGATGCCACATAGCTTATTCTGTCGGGTATTGCTCTGTATGATGTGTTGGAATTTATAAACACAATGGAGCCCTTGCCCTTTTGCATCATCTGCTTTGCCGCTTCTCTGCACAGCATAAAGTTCCAGCCGATATTTGTGTTTATAACGTCCATAAATTCTTCCATGGGAACGGTCAGAAATTCCTGACGGATACCGAGATTTGCCGCGCACAGCACAAGACAGTCAACAAGACGTCCCGTGGATGCGATATCGGCGAATACTCTTTTCACATCCTCCTCATCAAACACCTTTGTGGCATACCCCCTTGCAAAAACTCCGTATTTTTGGGTAAGGTATTCTGCTGTCTGCTGAGATTTATCAAGCTCGCGGCTGCCAACAAACACATCATATCCCTCGGACGCAAATTTTTCTGAAATTCCAAGACCCGAGTTTGCTGTTCCTCCGCTTATAAAAACACACTTATTCATAAATTAATATCCTTTCATCAAAATCTTTCTGTCATTCAACCTCTGTAATCCGATATTATCTATACCGTCTTTTATACCTGCCGCAAGTATTATTTAATAAATTCTCCGAATGTCAAAAGCATTGGCGTATCCTTAACAGGCAAGTTTTTTATAGAAAACACTCCAAAATCATCCCGCGTGATAATACTTGAGGGAATATCGTAAATGCTTCCGTCTGAAAGATCCACAAGCTGAACCTTGTCGTACTTCGAATAAACCTCCATTGATATCGTTCCTTCGTAAGAAGTTGTCATTATATCGGAAGGGTACCAATATACAAAAGCTTCGCCGTTTTGTCTTGAGAAACCGCCTGTCACAACATTATTGCGTTTAAGATCGGCTCCGAATATTCTTTCTGATTCGTGCGGCACAAACATGGCTGCAATTTCGCAGAGTTCATAATCTTCCGCAAATACCGAGGCAATATTTTGCAGAGCGTAGTACGATGGCTTTTTGTAATAATTACCTGCAGATCTGCCGTCGCTGTCAAATTCCGCACCTAAAACCCCGAAATATCCGTAATCAAGGTAAGAGGCTATATTTCCCGCCTCGCCGTTGAGCGCTTCTATCATATCAACGCACGAAAAATACGAGGTAAAATAAACGTCGGTCAGAAGATCGGCAACAGTATGCCTTAAAAGCTGTTTGGCCTGCTTTGCTTCAGTCCACGCACCGACTCTCAAAGCACCGTGACCTCCGCTTTTTGATTGGCTGCCCGATTCTCCCTGAATTATTTGTATATTTGGATTATATCTTTGCGCCAGTGCTTTCAGAGCCTTTACCTTTTCAAAAACCTTGGTTTCATCGGCAGTATATTCGTGGAAAGAAATATAATCTATATATTCTCCCATTCCGGCGGCAAAAGCCTCATTCAAGAATGCAAGCTTGTAATCGCATATTACTCCGCCAATAACTTTTGCATCACTGTCCGCCTCTTTTACCGCTTTTGCGGTAGCTGTGGTAAATTCACCGAGCTGTGTTGCGTTCACACCGGTTTTCCAGCACCACTGCCCATCAGGTTCGTTCCACACCTCATAATGAGTAATTTTTCCTTTATATCTTTTCGCAAAAGCTTTTACGTAATTACTCCACGCTTTCTTCTGCTCCTCGGAAAAAATAGGAGGACATCCCACAGCACCGAACACAGTTTTTGCAAGATCATCATAAAGTTCGTTACCGTAGCACAGGCATACCCACGGGCGTATACCTCTTTTCAAAAAGTTATCTATGATGCTGTCTATCCACTCAAAATCATAAACTCCTTTTTGCTTTTCGGTTCTTTGCCAACCCGACTGGATCCTTGCCCATTTTACTCCGATCTCAGCAACCTTGTCGTATGCCTTTTCGGGGTCGAAAACGTTACGGTCAAGCTTTTCAAAACCAAGTCCTATTCTTGATTTTTTTATATGCAATGAATCTTTCGGCTGTATTTTTCCTGTTTTTATCAGTCTCTCCATAGCAAATCCTCAATCAAAAATAAAACTTTGTTTTTGCAGGTCTTATATCGGTAAGCGCACCCGTATAATGGCGCAACGTATGAACGCTGTAGGGGTGAGCAAGGCAGGCTTCTTCGTCGATCTCAATTCCAAGTCCCGGTCTGTCGGGGATAGTCATATATCCGTCAGCATATTCGAGCGCCTCGTTTGTAACATCCGCTCTCCATTCCACATCGGAATACATGATCTCAAGTATTTCAAAATTGGGACAGGTTGCCGCAAGCTGAAGTGTTGCCGCATTTGCAACGGGTCCCGACGGGTTGTGAGGTGCAAAGGGAATGTATCTGCATTCGGCTTCCGCAGCGATCTTTTTAAGCTCCATAATTCCGCCTGCATGGGAAATATCAGGCTGAATGTAGTCCGCCGCCATTATGTCAAACATTTTTCTGTAATCCCAGCGGGTATAAAGACGTTCGCCTGCGGAAATTGCAACGGGAGACTTATCGCGCACGGCTTTAAGTGCCTCCAGACTGTCCGGAGGAACGGGTTCTTCAAACAGCATGGGTTTGAACTGTTCAAGCTCGCGGGCAATTTTTATTCCCGTGGGGACGTTGAATCTGCCATGACCCTCAATAAGAAGATCCACGGAATTGCCCACCGCATCACGCACGGCGGCAACACATCTTAAAGCTTTATCGAGCTCCGCGTTCGAAATATTAAGATAATTCTTTCCAAAGGGATCCCACTTCATGGCGGTAATGCCCTTTTCCACAGCGATCTTTGCCTTTTCGCCGAATTCTTCGGGTTCCTTGGCACCCGAAAACCAACCGTTTACATATATGCGCACCTTTTCGTGCACCTTTCCGCCAAGAAGACGGTAAACGGGAACACCAAGACTTTTGCCCAAGATATCCCACAATGCCATTTCAACGGCAGACAGCGCAGACATGAGCACGGGGCCGCCTCTCCAGTAAGCATCGCGGTAAATTGCGTGCCAATGCTTTTCCACATCAAGCGGGTTCTGCCCCACAAGATATTCCTTTATGTGTTCAAGTGCCCCGAGGAGCGCTTTTTCTTTATATTCAAGGGTAGCCTCTCCGACACCGTCTATTCCTTCATCGGTATATACTTTTACAAACACCCAGTTTGTGCGGAAGCAATCCACCACAAACGGTTTTACATCAATAACTTTCATTCCTGCACCTCATCAAAAACTCTCACATAATCCACGGTAAAGCAGTCGGGCA
>JAFYUY010000053.1 GCA_017549405.1 Clostridia bacterium
ATAGACACCTTTAACGGCAGACTCAAGTGTGTTTTTGACATGGGAAATTTTGTGCTTGACGGATATAAGCCATACCCCGATGCATATTCAGTATTGCGCAACGATATTAAGTATTTCCACATCAAGGATGCCCTTTACGAGGGTGCAATAGTTCCCGCAGGCTGCGGAAACGCAAGCATAAAGGAAATACTTGACGATTACAGCAAGCATTATGAAAATGATTTTACTGTCAGCATCGAACCTCATCTCCAGACCTTTGAAGGCTTTAACGCACTGACCGACAGAACCTTTGATAACCCTTACAAATTCGAAACCCGAGAAAAGGCTTTTGAAGAAGCCATCCGCTATTTCCGCGGATTATGGAAATAATAAAGGAGAAACAACATGAAAACCGTAATAAAAGACAAACTCACCACAGAAATATTCCCCACCCGTGACGAAATGGGAAAAAAAGCGGCGGCTGACATTTCCGCAAAAATAGCAGAGCTTCTCAAGACTCAGGAAAAAGTAAATATAATCTTTGCGGCAGCACCGTCTCAGAACGATGTTCTCCATTATCTGTCCTGCGACAAAACTATTGAATGGAACAGAGTATGTGCATTCCATATGGATGAATACATAGGTCTTCCCGAAAACGCCCCTCAGGCTTTCGGAAGATTCCTTGACGAGCATATTTTCAGCCTTGTTCCCCTGAAATCCGTAAATTATATCGACAGTGCCGCAACAGACCCTCAAACCGAATGCAAGCGTTATTCAAAGATCCTTGCTGAAAACCCCACAGATATCGTTATTATGGGTATAGGCGAAAACGGACATATTGCATTTAACGATCCCGGTGTTGCAAAGTTCGATGATCCCGAAGCCGTAAAACCCGCAAAGCTTGACCTTGTGTGCCGCACTCAGCAGGTTCACGACGGATGCTTCAAGACTCTTGAAGATGTTCCCGAATACGCCATAACACTTACAGTGCCCACACTTATGAGCGGAAAGCACCTTTTCTGCATAGTGCCCGCATCCACAAAGGCCCACGCAGTAAAGCTTACGGTTGAGGGAGAAATAACCGAAATGGTTCCCGCAACCGCTCTCCGTATGCACGAAAGCGCAAGAATGTATATCGACGCTGACAGTGCAGCTGAGCTTACGGTATAAGTTCATGGTAACAAAGCTTATTTGCGATAAAATCATTTCCGAAGGCAAAATCTTCAAAGGGAACATATACACCGAAAACGGTAAGATAACCTGCGTTTCGGAAAAAGATCTTCCATATGACGAAACTATCGATCTTTGTGGGTTATACGTTTCCCCCGGATTTATCGACCTTCACACCCACGGCGGAATGGGATTTGACTTTTTGAGTAATGACAGCGATGAGATAGTAAAGGGATGCAATTTCCATCTTACACACGGTACTACTTCCATCGCCCCCACCGTTTCTGCTGCCCCTTTTGAAAAAATGTATGCCGCAGCAAAAGCAATTTCGATTGCAAAAGATGCCCCCGCTCTTTTGGGAACCATTATAGGCTCTCATCTTGAGGGTCCTTATCTTTCCAAAAATCAGTGCGGCGCACAATGCCCTGATTTTATAACTCCGCCCATTCCTGCGGAATACGTTCCTCTTGTGGAAGAACTCGGCTCTTCCATTGCCCGCTGGAGCTACGCGCCTGAAAACGATGCAGACGGCAGCTTTTGCAAATACATTTCACAAAACGGAATAGTTCCCTCCGCCGGACACACGGACGCTGTGTATGATGACATGACAAGAGCCGTGGAAAACGGATGCAAGACTGTCACCCACCTTTATTCCTGCACTTCCACCATAACGCGCAAGGGCGGATTCAGAAGCCTCGGCGTTATCGAAAGTGCATATCTCTGCGACGATCTTACCTGCGAAATAATCGCTGACGGCAAGCATCTGCCGCCCGACCTTATAAAGCTTATAGTTAAAATAAAAGGCACAGAGCGCATCATTCCCGTGACCGACAGCCTTTCCCTTGCAGGAACAGAAGCCAAACACGGCTTTATGGGCGCAACGGAATACATAATTGAAGACGGAGTGTGCAAGCTGTGCGACAGAAGCGCATTTGCCGGAAGCATTGCCACCGCAGATGTATTGATACGCGTACTTACTCATGAATGCGAGATCCCGCTTGAAACTGCAGTAAAAATGATGACGGAGCAGCCTGCAACCCTTATGGGACTCAACAAGGGTGTGCTCAAAGAAGGCTATGATGCAGATATCATTGCCTTTGACGAAAATATAAATATTAAAACCGTTATCACTAAAGGGAATAAAGTTTATAACGTTTAAGCAAATATCACCAAACAAGCCGTATTTTTGCGGCTTGTTTTTTATGTTTTTATGTGTTGACAAAAACCGCATATTGCTATATAATGTAAATTGAAGATATAGTTTTCTTCTTTTAAGCAACCACTACATATTGTATGTAACAACTAAAATGATCATATATATTCCAATTGAGATCTTTACGAAAGGACGGTCAGATTTATGGAACATAAAAACTGGAATGGCTTTAAAAGCGGTAAATGGCAGGACGAAATAAATGTCCGTGACTTTATACAGACAAACTACTCCGAGTACAAGGGAGACTCATCTTTTCTCGCAGGTGCCACCGAACGAACAAACGAAATGATGAAAAAGCTCAATTCGCTTTTTGCTCTTGAGCGCCAATTTGGCGGAGTGCTCGATATCGACACGGCAACCGTTTCCTCACTCACCAGCTACTCCCCCGGATATATAGACAAAGAAAACGAGCTTATTGTGGGAATGCAGACAAACCGTCCCCTTAAGCGCGGTGTGAATCCCTTCGGAGGAATACGTATGGCACGCCAGGCTTGTGAAGCATACGGATACAAGCTCAGCCGCAAGGTTGAAGAAGAATTTCGTTTCCGCACAACACACAATGACGGTGTTTTCCGCGCATACACAGACGAAATGCGCCAGGCAAGAAAGTGCCACGTGATCACAGGACTTCCCGATGCTTATGGCCGCGGAAGAATAATCGGTGACTACAGACGAGTTGCACTTTACGGCGTGGATCGCCTTATAGAAATGAAAAAGCTTGACAAGGCAAATCTGTGTTCAGACTTTAACACCGAACAGATACGTCTTGACGAAGAACTTTTCCAGCAGATAGCATTCCTCGGCTACATGAAGGAAATGGCGGCAATGTACGGCTTTGATATAAGCACGCCTGCATCAAACGCCAAAGAAGCTATTCAATGGACTTATTTTGCATATCTTGCCGCAATAAAAGAACAAAACGGTGCCGCAATGTCGCTCGGCAGAGTAAGCACATTCTTTGATATCTACATTGAACGTGACATTGCTGCGGGTACCCTTACGGAAGAAGCTGCTCAGGAGCTTATTGACGATTTTGTTATGAAGCTCCGTATTGCCCGCCATCTGCGCACACCCGAATACAACGAACTGTTCGGCGGCGACCCAATGTGGATAACCGAAGCAGTGGGCGGCATGGGCGAAGACGGAAGAACTCTTGTGACAAAAAGCAGCTTCCGCATACTCAACACCCTATATACCCTTGGTTCTTCTCCCGAACCCAACCTTACTGTACTGTGGTCGAATTCGCTCCCCGAGGGATTCAAAAATTTCTGTTCCAAAGTATCCATCGACACCGACTCCATACAATACGAAAACGATGACGTGATGCGCCCAATCTATGGTGATGACTATGCCATTGCGTGCTGTGTTTCTGCTATGAGAGTGGGACAACAGATGCAATTCTTTGGTGCACGCTGCAACCTTGCAAAGCTCCTTCTCATCGCCCTCAACGGCGGTTATGATGCTACCAGTGGTATGCACATAGGCCCTCAGATGGAGCCCATGACAAAAGATGTGCTGAATTACGATGCAGTCATGGAACGCTTTGATATTTACATTCAGTGGCTGTCAAAGCTCTATGTAAACACTATGAACATAATCCACTACATGCACGACAAATATGCCTACGAAAAGACTCAGATGGCTCTGCATGATACCGAGGTGGAACGCTTCATGGCATTTGGAATCGCAGGTCTTTCCGTGGTTGCGGATTCTCTCAGCGCCATAAAGTACGCATCCGTACGTCCTGTGCTCGACAGCAACGGTTACATAACCGAGTTTGAAACAACGGGAGATTTCCCCAAGTACGGCAACGATGACGACCGTGTTGACCTTATCGCAAAAGATATGGCGCACAAAATGATAACCGAACTGCGCAAGACTCCCACATACAGAAATGCAATTCACACCCTTTCTGTTCTTACTATCACATCAAACGTTATGTACGGTAAAAACACAGGTGCCACCCCCGACGGCAGAAAAGCCTGCGCCCCCTTTGCTCCCGGCGCGAACCCCATGCATAACCGCGAAGAAAACGGTGCACTTGCATCACTCAATTCCGTTGCAAAAATAAGCTACGATGACTGCCGAGACGGTATATCAAACACCTTCTCCATCACCCCCGATGCTTTGGGCAAATCGGGCGATGAAAGAATTTCCAACCTCACAAGCATCCTTGACGGCTATTTTGCCAAGAAAGCCCATCACATCAATATAAATGTTCTTAACCGCGAAACTCTTATGGATGCGTACAACAATCCCGAAGCTTATCCCAATCTCACCATTCGTGTATCGGGTTATGCCGTAAACTTCAACAAGCTCTCCCGCGAGCAGCAGCGCGAAGTTATAAGCAGAACCTTCCATGAATGTATGTAATGAGCCATGCGCGGATTTATACATTCTATCCAGACGCTCGGTACGGTTGACGGACCGGGCGTCCGTTTTGTGGTATTCTTTCAGGGGTGCAATCTTCGTTGCTCGTGCTGTCACAATCCCGACACATGGGATATGCACGGCGGGAAAGAAACCGAAACGGGCGAGATGATAGATAAGCTTATCAGATATAAATCTTATTTCGGCAAAGACGGCGGCATCACCCTTTCGGGAGGTGAACCGCTTCTTCAGGCGGATTTTGCACGTGAGATATTCGAAGAAAGTCACAAGCATGGCATAAACACCTGTCTTGATACCTCGGGAAGTATCCTTGACGGCAAGGTAAAGGAACTGTTAAAGCATACCGACAGGGTTCTTCTTGACATAAAATACACCACCGACGAGATGTATCGGAAATACGTTGGGTGCAGTTTGGAAAGACCTATGGAGTTTCTCTCATATCTTGATAACTGCGGTATTCCCACAACGCTTCGCCAGGTCATAATTCCGTCGCTCAACGACACAGTGGAAAATATGGCGGCGCTTTCGGGAATAATAAAAAAGCACCACTGCATTGACAAGACCGAGCTTTTGCCGTTCAGAAAGCTATGCTTACCCAAATATCAGAATCTGGGTATCGAATTTCCTTTTGAAGATATGGAAACTCCATCTGCAGATGATATTAAAAGGCTTTATGATATGCTTTGAAAATTTAACACCAAATAAATTACGGGAGGCTTATGGCCTCCCGTTAGCGTGTAGCATGTGCTCCACTTATCACGAAGGGGAACAAGTTCCCCCTCGTGAACTCCCCCCATGCAGAATGCACAGCTTCTGGGCATTTTCTCACCGAAAACGCCCCATAGAGGTGTATTTTTCGGCAACAAAGTCACCGAAAAACACAAATTAAAATAATATTTTATATTGCATTAAGGTTTTGCAACAGTCCGACGGGAGGCTTATGGCCTCCCGTAAAACATTTATAACTGTATTTTTGTTTGGGAGGATAATGTCCTCCTACTTTAAATTTCCAGAAAAGCCGATTTGGCACTTCAATCAGCTCTATTTATTACTTTTTATACGCTTTACCAATTCCATAATAAATTTCAAATCTGGCTCTTTAAAATCCTTTATTTCGTCTATTATATTCTGAACTTCAACAGGGTAATCCACCGACACATCAAAAAACTGCTTAGGGGTAATGTTGAAATAATCACAAATTGCAAAAAATTCTTTCATCGGAGGCAATGCATTACCCGAAGAGATATTGTATACGTACCCACGGCTATGCCCCAAATCATAGCTCATTTGATATTCAGATACACCTTTCTGTATCCTTAACTGCGTAATACGTTCTCTTACAAACCTATCATACATAAAATCACACCTTCCTACTTTATATATGATAACAGTTACAAAAAGAAAATAGTCCAAAAATTTATGTCAAAGCTCTTGACACATCCAAATATATTTGTTATAATTGCTTTGTGAACATATATTATTGGAGGGAAAAATGAAATATACTTGGATTAACACAATTATTGTCGGAGCATTGTTGTTGTCATCTTGTTCCATGAATAAAATGCCAATAGAAAATGCCGTTTCTACTCAAGAAATATCTAATGAAAATCCAGCTTCAGATAAAAAAGATGCTTCTCTTTCACTCGAAAATAATCAGGCTGAGCACAAAGCAATATCGCCACAAGAAGACGATACAAAACAAATCTCAACCGAAACACCGCCCGAACAAGAAGAAATCCACCCCACAAACACAGTGAAAAATGTAAAAGATGATACGCAAAAAGGTTTATCCGTCACAAAAATATATTCCGAAAAAGAACATCTGAGTGACTTGCAAAAACTGATAATAAACTATTTTGATACGGACTACTTCTTTTTTAATGAAATGAATTATGATTCCTTGCAACGTTATCCGATTATTTATAAAGGCGCGCAAGTAGTTTTTGTATGTGAGGTTGAAGAAATAATTGAGTCGGATTCAGAAAAGTACAAAATACTTGTGTCCATGATCGGAGGGCAATACGGCCAACATTTGGTGATTGAAGGCGAGCAAGGTTCAACAAGAATTATTACGGGGGATAGACTGGGTATAAAGGGAACATATACAGACGTAAAAACTTATACAATAAATCAAAGGTCTTATACAGTACCCACCATTTATGTGAATGATTGGGAATACAACATTTCAATGGACAATGTAGCAGAGTTCTTCGATGCAAATGACATTAAAACCATTGCAAAGAAATTTTTGGGGAATGATATAAAAGTCAGAAAGTTTGATTACAGCAATGATACTTACATGGGAGAGTATGCGGAGTCCACTATGTATGGATATGTTGTGGAGTTGGATAACCAAAGCAATGCAAATTTCACAAAGTATTTTTTTGATACATTAGGTGGCTCAATTTTGGATTTAAAATCAAGTTACAGCATAACAAGAACAATAGAAGTTGCTGCAGATTTTGAACATTTTATTCTAATGATTTATGACAAAGATATGCAATCGTTGATTTTGGAATATTATGACAGTAGTTTGAAAAAAACATGGTCAACAGAATTGGAAAAAATCAATTCCTGTTCCATGGATTACACCGCCAACCACATTTATTTAACAGCAAACGGATATTTGTATATTTTAGATATTGATACAGGTAAAGAAAGCATGCCCAAAAAATACGTCGGAGAAAAACAGGATATTCGGAAATTAGAAGACGGAATTCTTCTTATAGGCACAACTGGTACTGATGGTATCATGAAAACTGATTTAGAGGGAAATGTTCTATGGTCCGGAAATTTAGAAGGCTTGGAAATTCATAATCCAACTCTGCAATATATTGAAAATCGCTATGTCGTAAATTATAGATATTATAATGCGGATAGTTATGGTGAACGCTTTAATGTTTTTGATAAATCCGGCAATGAAATCCAAACAGGATATGCTTATGATTACAATTTCTATGGTTATTAACAGCAATTAAAAAACGAATTTGAGTTCCGATATAATTAATCTTATCTATTAAAAAATCTGTGTACCACGCAAGGCACACAGATTTCTTTTATTTATACAACCAATTCACTTTGGGGAATTCTGCTGTCCTGGTTTTTCATTTTTTTGAAGAAATATGCGAACATTGCAAAATGAAGTACGGTTGATACCACCCATGCCAAAGGATATGAAACGAACAAAACAGAAACCGTGGGAAATGCGCGGAAAACGGTATATATCCACACCACTCTAAGCACGCATGCGCCGAAAACAGAGTTTATAAAGGCGGGCAAAGCGTGATTTATACCGCGCAAGGCTCCGCAGCCAACTTCCATAAATCCGCAGATAAAATACAGAAGGCATGTGATCCTCAGCCGTTCTTTGCCATATGCTATTGCCTCTGCACTGTCATCTATAAATATCTTCAGCAAGGGTTCCGAGAGAGCATATGTGAGAGTTCCCACGGCAAGTCCAACGATCGTAACAATGCCGGTGCAATAAAGCACCGTCTTTTTTATTCGTTCATACTGCTTTGCACCGTAATTCTGACCGCAGAATGTGAGAGATGCATGATACAGCGAATTTATTGCCTGGTAAACCATATTATCAATGGTGGTCGCTGCAGCGCATCCCGAAACAGCATCTTTGCTTATTGAATTAACGCCTGTCTGTATTACTATATTCGAGAAAGAAAACATGGAGCTTTGAAGCCCTGCGGGAATACCCACGCGCACGATCTGCGAGCATTCGCTCTTGTGTATTTTTATTTTGGAAAGACACAATCTGTATGCACCGTCATCTGTCATAAGGCACTTCACCGTCAAAAATCCCGCCACGGTCTGTGCGATAATTGTGGCAAGCGCAACACCCGCCACACTCATATGTAACACAATAACAAAAATGAGATTCAAAATAACGTTTATGACTCCCGCGATAATAAGATATATCATGGGGCGTTTTGTGTCTCCTATGGCACGCAAAACGGCACTTGAAAAATTATAAACCGATACAAGCGGAAAACCGGCAAAAGATATTCGCATATAAAGTACCGCACTATCGAGCACCTCGGGCTGTGTGCCCATAAGTATAAGTATGGGACGGCACACAATAATACCCACGGCTCCCATCGCCGCTCCGCACAGCACGGAAAGTGCCATGGAGGTGTGCACCGCACGGTGAAGTCCTTCTTTATTACCCGCACCGTAAAGCCTTGCCACAACGGAATTTGTTCCGACCGCAAGTCCTGCCACAAGGCATACTATAAAATTGTTGAGCGAACCCGTAGAACCTACCGCCGCCAGTGCATCGGAACCTGCAAAACGTCCCACTACCGCCTGGTCTGCGGCATTATAAAGCAGCTGCAGCATATTTGCAAGCATTACCGGAATGAAAAACCTTACGATCTTTGCAAACAACGGTCCGTTGCACATATCCATATCTTTCTTTTTTATTGCTTCTGTCGCTTTCATTTGGTGTTTTCTCCGCATTTTTTTCTTTTAATACAATAATAGTTTAGCACTTTTCCCGTCAAAGTCAATGATATTTACAAAAATAATTAATATTTTCTGAAAATGTAAAAAAGGTATAGAAAAATGCAATTAAATATGTTATACTTTATAAAAATATACTTTTAAAATACGTTTTTAAGAAAGGAAGTCTATATGGCAAACCGACCTCAACAGCGCAACTCCCGCAGCAACACCACTGTTACACTTCTGGTAATTCTTTTGATTGCAATACTTGCCAACATATTTATATTCGGTACCCTTTTTTCTGATGTGACCCCTCGTGATACGGTAAATCTCCGCACCTCCCCCATAACCGAACACGAAGAAGATCAAAACGAAGCTCCCGCACAAAACCCTCTTCAGAATTACACCCCCGTTGAAATAAGCTCGGACGAGCTTCATTTCGGCACTCTTGCCCTTATAAACGGTAATAACGCGTATGTGGCAGAAGGTCCCCACACCGTTATCCCTCACGAAACGCCTGCCGATGTTTATTCGGCAAAGACCCGTGATTATTACATTCTTGACACTTCCATAGACCTCAATCCGACAGTTATTGAGAAACTCAACACAATGTTTGCAGATTACAAAGCTCACTCCGGCTCTGCGAATATCATGATAAATGCAGCATACAGAACTATGGAACAGCAGCAGGCTATCCTTGAGAAAAAGGGAGAAGCCATCGCGGCAAAGCCGGGATTTTCTGAGCATCACGCAGGATATGCCCTTGATATATGCATTTTTGAAAACGGCAAGAGCCGTACTTTTGCCGACGAGGCACCTTACATATGGATTCCCGAAAACTGTAAAAAATACGGTTTTATCCGCAGATATCCCGACGGGAAATCAGCCACAACCGGAATAACCTTTGAACCCTGGCATTACCGCTATGTTGGTGTTCCCCATTCATATTACATAACCGAAAACTCCCTTGTTCTTGAAGAATATATTGAGCTTGTACGTCATTACACACTGCTCGGTGAACACCTTAAGATAACCGCTGACGGCAAAAATTACGAAGTATATTTTGTCCCCGCCGAAGAAAAAATGACATCCGTTTATTGCCCCAAGGATAAGAATTATACTATCTCGGGTAACAATGTGGACGGTTTCATTGTGACCGTAGACCTTACCGAAATAATTCAAAAAGAACCCGAACAGCCATCACAGGAAGTTTCGGATTTAAACATTGCCGCATAATTCTCATAAAACCCTCCCCTGCCGCATATCCATTTTTATATAACGACATACGGCAACGGGTGATCACTTGAGAAAAAAGGCTTCTTCCGGAAAACAAAATAACCGCACACAAAACGGATATCTTGCTGACAGACGAACTCTTATTTTAGCAGATTACATTATACAAAACGGCGCCACCGTCAGGTGCGCCGCAAAAGAATTTTCGATTTCCAAATCCACAGTCCACAAGGACGTTACATCAAGACTCAAAGAGCTTTCCCCGTCCAAATTTGAGCTCGTGGCACGTGTTTTGGAGCAAAACAAAGCAGAGCGCCATCTGCGTGGCGGAGAAGCCACAAAAGAAAAATACCTTTCACAAAATAACAAAACCGAAAAGGAGAAAAAAATATGCCGCACATCAGTGTAAAAATGATCGAAGGACGAAGCGACGAACAGAAGAAGGCTTTAGCAAAAGCTCTTGAAAAAGCGCTCACCGAAACTCTCGGATGCGCCTCCACCTGGGTGACCGTATCCATTGAAGACTACAACGGAAAACAGTGGCAGGACGTATTCAAAAAAGAAGTTACCGACAACGAAAAGAACCTTTTCAAAAAAGCCGAATACGATCCCAAAATACTTCTTTAATAACAGACGGAAAGCTTGAAAACAGCTTGCCTTGTGTTTCAGAAAACAGACTGTTGAAAAGAAATTCTTCTAAAATCTGCCGGAGTAAGACTCGTTCTCTTTTTGAAAGTAACATCGAAATACGCTCTTGAAGTAAAACCGCATTTTTCAGCAACTTCATCTATAGAGATAAGGTTATTCATAAGCAGATTTTTTGCAGATTCTATTCTTTTATGTATAAGATAATCGTTTGGTGACATATGATAGAATTCTCTGAACACCCGGTGAAAATGTCCTGCACTCAGCCCCGCAGCATTTGAAATATCATCCAGAGATATTTTTTTATCAAGGTTATTAAGCATAAAATCCACCGCCTTGTTTATTACTGTTATATGCTTGAAATTTTCGCTTTTTCTCATTGCGATTTTTTCATACAGCGCAGCAACTACAGAGCGGATCTTCGCATCTATAACTATTTCTTTGTCTACCTCCGCTGCAAGTAGATATATACTTTCAATTTCTTTGATAATTTCATCGTAGTTTTCATAGTAATTTATTCCCGCAATCTCTTTCATTTTGCAGGTAAACTCTATGTCATCGCACAAGAATTTTAAGGAATAACATTCAAAATCTGGTTTGCTTCGTCTTTGGTCCCCCGGGAAAGCAACAAGTACATTCCCCTTTTTTATGTGAAATTCCTTCCCGTTTATAACACTTATCCCTCCTTCAGAATTGTATACCTCTATTTCGTATTCGCAAACCTTTCTTAATGGAGTATAACCGTTCTTTTTGATCTTTACAAATCTGTTGTTCCTTGTTTCAAAATAACAGCCCCACACATATTTTATCATTTCGTTTTTCCTTGTCAAGATATTTAATAAATTCAGCAAAATTTTGAATATACTTTGGTAATACCAAGTGTTATACTGATATTATAAATCAAAATATCTAATAAATCAAGGAGAACATTATGAAAGAATTCAAAATTGAAGGTCATGAAAGTTCGTATCTTCCCGAAGGTTTTGAATGGAAACTGAGCTTTTCCGACGAGTTTGACAAGGGCATCCTCGACAAAAGTAAATGGAGTTTCAGAAAGCATCTTTTTCACAAAGAGCATGTATGTTGGCTCGAAGATGAAGGAATAGAATTTGACGGCAGCAATATAATTTTCAAACTCGTGGAAAAGGATGGGAAATTTTATTCAAGCCAGCTTCAGACAGGCGAAAACTGGTATGACAGACCCGGAAGATCCCAGTCCTGGAATGTTGCAAAATTTGCAGAGCACAAGCACCTTCACAAATTCGGTTATTACGAATGCCGCTGCAAGCTCCAGAAGGGAGATAACTGGTGGTCGGCATTCTGGCTTCAGTCTCCCACAATAGGTACTCACCCGGATGAAAAACGCGCAGGAGTTGAAGTAGACATTCTTGAAAGCTTCTTCGGTGGCACATATATCCCCCATTTCATACATTGGGGCGGTTACGGAGATGATTACAGATTCGATACCACTAACGAGGGGCTTCGCGCTGCTACACGAAATGACTCCATAAGGCTTGATGACGGTTTTCACCGTTTCGGCTGTTTATGGGATGAAGAAGGATATACTTTTTTCGTTGATGGCAAACAATCCGGCAAAAAACTTACCGGCGGTGTTTCTCACACCGAAACATTCATACTTATCGGCACGGAGGTCGTTGGGTACCGCGGGTATGTGCCTGGTATATACCGCGATGGCGGAGATATAAATATAGTAAAAAATGACAAATTCACAGTCGACTATGTAAGAGTCTTTGATTGTGTAAAATAAAAAAGTCAACGAGGACGGTTATATGAAGAAAATATATGTTATTTTCAAAACCCATCTCGATATCGGTTTTACCGATTTTTCGGAAAATATAAGAAAGAAATATATTGAATC
This sequence comes from Clostridia bacterium, assembly GCA_017549405.1. Lineage (GTDB taxonomy): Bacteria > Bacillota > Clostridia > Oscillospirales > CAG-382 > UMGS1052. The sequence continues at coordinate 12,969 of JAFYUY010000053.1, forward strand.
TTATATTCCAAAAGCTCTTGAAACCGCAAAAGAGCTTCGCGAAAGAGGCGGAAAAGCACGCTTTATATGGACAACAGGCTCGTGGATAATTCACGAATATATAAAAACTCTTGACGAAAAAGGGTTTGAGGATTTCCGCAGCCGTGTAAATGCGGGAGATATACGCTGGCACGCTTTACCTTTCACAACACATACCGAGCTTATGGACTCGGAGCTTTTCTGCGAGGGCATCGGACTTTCAAAAGAGCTTGACTCTATATTCGGTATGGAAACAGTTGCCTGCAAAATGACAGACGTGCCCGGGCACACCCGCGCCATTGTCCCGTATCTTGCAAAAGCAGGAGTTGAATTTCTGCACATCGGTGTAAATCCCGCAAGCGCAGTACCCAAAGTTCCAGATATTTTCAGGTGGGTTTCTCCGTCGGGAGAGGCTGTTACCGTTATGTACAATGCCGATTACGGTACCTTTTCACCCATTGCAGACAGCGGTGTTTCTATATATTTTGCCCATGCGGGCGATAACATTTCTCCTCCGTCTGCCGATGATATAGAAAAGCTTTTTGAAACTCTTCAAAATGAGCATCCCGAATGCGAGATAATTGCAGCAACTCTTGAAGATGTGGCAATGGTCTTGCGTACAATCAAAGACAAGCTTCCCGTTGTTACCGGGGAAATAGGAGATTCATGGATACACGGTGCGGCAACTGACCCCGGCAAAGTGAGTATGTTCCGGGCGCTTCTGCGTTTTCGGGAAACGATTGCCGACAAAACAATACGCCGTGAATTTAATCGCCGTTTGCTGCTCATTCCCGAGCACACATGGGGGCTTGATGTAAAAAAGCATCTCAACGATCACTGCAATTTTTCAAAAGCAGATTTTGCTGCCGCAAGAAACCTCCCAAATTACATGAAAATGGAACAATCGTGGAAGGAACAACGCGCGTATCTTGATTCTGCATTGTCGGTCATTGCGCCGGAGGATAGAAAAAAGGCATCGGCAGTTATGGAGTCATACAGGAAAGCATCTGTAACCGAAAATCTTTCGGAATGGACCGAAATGAAAAAAGATACTGTTTTTGAAATGGGAGATATATCCTTTTCCTTTGACAAAAACGGAGCAATAAACCATCTGAAAAAAGACTCGAAAATTTATGCTGACACAACTCACAGGCTTGCGATATGCAAATACACGCAGCTTTCTCCCGATGATTACAAGCGCTTTTTCGGTCAGTATATCCGTTTGTTTATGGATTGGGTGGATGAGGACAACAACAAGATAGGCATGGAAAACGCGGTGCGGGAAAGAAAAGATTATTCTCCCGAACTTAAAGCCGTTTACAAATGCGGAAACAACGTCACAGCGATCATTGGATTTGACCGCGAGGCAACAGAAAAATACGGTTGCCCCGAAAGAATCGAAACTACGGTCAAACCTTTCGAAAATGGAATTGAAATTGACTTGGCATGGTTTGAAAAACCTGCGAATCGCTGCGCTGAAATGATAAATCTGGGTTTTGAAGCCTTTGGCAAAGAACTTGAAATACGAAAACTCGGAGAATGGATAACACCCGAAGTTATAGATAACGGAAGCAAAAATCTTCATGCCACCGATTACGGTGTGAGATTTGACTCGTTGGAAATAAATTCTCTTGACGGGGCACTTGTTTCGATCGGCAGACCTGCGATACTTGATTTTCAGAACACCGCTTTTGATAAATCCAAGGTGTGGTTTAATCTTTACAATAACCAGTGGGGAACGAACTTCCCTATGTGGTATGATGAAGATGCGCGTTTCCGTTACAGAATAATCTGCAAGTAAAATATACAACGAATATAAAAAACAAGGAGAATAACAATGGATTTTATTAAGAATTATCACAAATCACTTACTGATATCCATGTGAATTGCGAAAAACCCCGATCTTATTTTATCCCGTTTGAGGACGAAGAAAAGGCGCTGCGCGGTGAAAGAAACACATCGGCTTATTTTAAGACCTTATGCGGAACATGGTCTTTCAAGTACTTCGAAAGCGTCTCGGATGTTACCGAAGAATACACTGCCGACGATTATGACATCTGCGACTGCGGATGCTTTGATGAGATAGATGTTCCCCGCAACTGGCAGACATATCTTGATCGCGGATACGATGTGCCTCAATACACAAATATCCGCTACCCCTACCCGGTGGATCCCCCTCATGTTCCGTCACAGAATCCCTGCGGCGTATATATCCGCGACTTTTACCTCACCGAAAAACAGGCAAGCCGCCATGTATATCTCAATTTCGAGGGTGTTGATGCGGGATTCTATGTTTATGTCAACGGTGAATTTGTGGGATATTCCTCTGTAAGCCACGGTATTTCGGAATTTGATGTTGCATCCCTTGTGCGTGAGGGCAGAAACCGCATTTGCGTAATATGCGTTAAATGGGCGGCTTCTTCTTACCTTGAAGACCAGGATATGTGGAGAATGTCGGGCATTTTCCGCGAAGTATATCTTCTTGCACGAAGTGAGGACCGCATAACCGATTTTTACGTAAGAAGTTCTCTTTCGGACGATTTTTCAAAAGCTGATATAACTCTTGATATAGAACGTACGGGTAAAAAGAAGATGAGCTTCAAGCTTATTTCACCCGACGGAAACATTGTGTGTGAGGGCGATTGCAAAAACGGCACGGCATTCTCTGTTGATTCCCCCGCTTTGTGGAGTGACGAAGCTCCTTCTCTCTACACCCTTATGCTTTACTGCGGAGATGAGATAATTGCCAAAAAGATAGGCTTCCGCAAATATGAGATCAAAAACAAGATAGTTTATATCAACGGAAAAAAGGTGAAGGCGCGCGGTGTTAACCGCCACGATTCCCACCCTGTACTTGGTCACGCCACCCCTTACGAGCATTTTCTGCGCGACCTTTATATCATGAAGGCGCACAACGTGAATATGGTGCGTACATCCCACTACCCCTCTGACCCGCGCTTTATTGAGCTGTGCGACAAGCTGGGCTTCTACGTTGTTGATGAAGCTGACATTGAATGCCACGGTCTGTGCTGTGTGGATGAATGGAGCATGCTCTCCGATAACCCCGATTGGGAGCAGATGTATGTTGACCGTGCAATACGTCTTTTTGAGCGCGATAAAAATGCCCCCTGCGTTATATTCTGGTCGCTCGGCAATGAATCAGGTCTTGGTATCAATCAGTGTAAAATGACCGAATATATACGCAGCCGCAGCAAAGATGCCCTTATTCATTACGAAGGCGCATCCGAAGAATATATCTACGAAAACGGCAGAGGACGCCGCGGAGATAAAGATATCACCACGCCCGAAATGAGATATGCCATTTCCGATGTTGAATCCCGTATGTATACTCCCACCTCATATATCGAAGAATATCTTAAAAAAGGAACAAAGCCGTTTTTCCTTTGCGAATACTGTCATGCAATGGGTAACGGCCCCGGAGACCTTGCCGCATACTGGGAGCTTATCCGAAAGCACGACAATTTCTTCGGCGGATGCATATGGGAATTCACCGACCATTCCGTACAGATAGATGTTGACGGAAAGACGGGATTCACCTACGGCGGAGACTTTGGAGATCAGCCCAATGACGGAAACTTCTGTGTGGACGGTCTTGTTTATCCCGACAGAAGAATACACACGGGTCTTCTTGAAGCAAAGAAGATATATCAGCCATACAGCGCAGAGCTTGTGGATTTTGAAAAAGGTGAAATAAAGATAACCTCATTCAGATATTTCACTCCCCTTTCCGATCTTACCCTGAGCTGGAGTGTTGAATGTAACGGAAAAGCAGTTCTTGGCGGAACATCAAAGCTTGACATTGCACCTCTCAGAAGCAAAACCTTAAAGCTTTTTGATGCGCTTTCCTTTGAAGCACCCGGTGAATATACCCTCAACCTTCGTTTTCTTTATGTGAACGACAGCGAATGGGCAAAAGCCGGCGAGGAAAACGGTTTTTATCAGTTTGAACTGTTCGAACTTTGCACCGACTGCGATGACAAAGAAACATATTCCGATGAATACCCCTTGGAATACGGCGAGGACGGAAATTACATCGAAATATGCTGCGGTGAGACCTGCTACCGTTTTGACAAATCTCTCGGTGTTATATGCGATATTCTCCACGAAGGCAAAGCAATGCTTTCAGAGCCCATGACATTTGAAATATGGCGCGCTCCCACAGATAATGACAGAAACATTAAAAACAAGTGGAAAGAATACAGATATGACGATGCGGTGATGACCGTTCACAATGCGGGACTTGCAGAGCGTTGCGATGAACATATAACACTTTTTGCAGACATTACCATAGGCGGTGCAGCATTCAGACCCGCAGTTTGTGCAAAAACATCATATGTATTCTCGCGTGACGGTTCCGTATCTATCGATATAAATGCCGAAAAGAATACTGCAATGCCCTATCTTCCCAAATTCGGACTTCGCCTGGTAATGCCCGAGGGCAACGAGCGCGTGGAATACTTCGGTTACGGTCCCATGGAAAGCTATGTTGACAAGAACCTTGCCTCAAGACTTTCTCTGTTCAAAACAACTGCAACCGAAAACTTCGAACCGTATGTGCGCCCCCAGGAGAATTCCTCACACTTCGGCACACGTTATGCCTTTGTCGGAAATTCCGGCGGACACGGTCTTTATATCGAAAATCTTTACGACAGTGAAACTTTCTCCTTTAATGCATCGCATTTCCGCTCCGAGGCTCTCACAGCCGCATCTCACGATTACGAGCTTGTGCCCGAAGCTGAAACTATTGTGTGCATAGATTTCAAAATGAGCGGAATCGGTTCCAATTCCTGCGGTCCCGATCTTGATGAGAAGTACCGCGTTAATGAAAAGGAATTTACCTGCGGTATAAAACTTTATCCGAAATTTATAAACTGATTGCGTTTACAATGCGTTAAAAAACGCACGATCTGACATTTTACAACGTAAAAAATCCCCTGCAATGCGTTATTTTGCAGGGGATTTTTATATTTTTAATTTGATTTTTTTATAATAATGTATTATAATATATAGTGGTTAGGTTTATGCGGCACACTTTAACTCGCAAAGCTTTCAAGGAAATCCCGCATTTCCGACTCGTTGCAGAATTCTATACCGTTTTCAAGAATTTTTCTGTCGGCAAGCGGCAGAGCGGAAACATCGGCATCGAAGCATTCAACAAGTTCACCGTAACAGTCATAAATTCCGATAATTCCGCGATATTCGCGAATTTGTCGGGTGTCTGTTATCAACGGAATATCAGCCTTGCTGTTTTCATGAGCTGAAATTTCAATGTTATCCTGCAGCAGTACCTCCTCCGCGTGCAAATATGAATTATCATATTCCGCGGGGCTGATAGTATAGACCTCAAAATTTCGGACGGCAAAATACGATACCGCAAAAAACAATGTCAGAAAAATAAACAGGCCGTAATCAAGAATATACGGCAAGAATTTCTTTGTTTTTCTCATCATATTTCATTCCACCTCTTTCCCCTTACGGTAATATTTTTCCTGTAATGCGGAACTTTATTCAAACTGAAAGGATTTTTTAAATGGACAAAAACACAGACGGCGGCGCAACAAGAAAATTTGACACAGCCCAACCCGCATCTATTTCCGAAACGAATGCCCCGAATCAAAAGCGCAAACGCACAAAAAGACATATATCAGCGGGTGTTATATCCTTTATAGTCAACTTTTTGCTGACTGCTGTTCTTATTTGCATAATCACGGGAATTATTGTAGTTTCTGTTTTTGCTGTCTACATCAAAAATAATCTTATGGAAGATTATGATATAGTAGGATTGGAAACAAACTTAGAGCAGACAACAAAAATATATTACACCGACGAATTCGGTGAACAGATAGAGCTTGAAGACCAGCGTCTGCACGGTGAAGAAAACCGTTCGTGGATATCTATCGGTAAAATGCCCACCAACCTCAAAAACGCCTTCGTTGCCATTGAAGACCAGCGTTTTTACGAACATAACGGTATGGACTTCAGGCGTACGGGCGGTGCTATCCTTGAATTTGTCAAAGGAAACTCCAGCTACGGCGGTTCCACCATAACCCAGCAGCTAATTAAAAACTTTTCGGGCGAAAATGATGCCACCATTCAGAGAAAAATAAAAGAAATATTCCGTGCGATAAGTCTTACAAAGAAACGTTCCAAGGATGAAGTGCTTGAAATGTATCTCAACACTATCAATCTTTCCAACGGATGTTACGGAGTGCAGGCGGCGGCAAACTATCTTTTCGGAAAAGATGTTTCCGAGCTCACCCTCGCTGAATGCGCCTCCCTCGCTGCTATTCCGAAATCTCCATATCAATATAATCCCAAAGCACATCCTCAGGCAAACAAAGAACGTCGTGATACCGTCCTTATGAAAATGGAAGAGCTTAACTGGATATCCAAAGAAGAAATGCAGGAAGCTATGGATACCGAAATAGTTCTTAATATCACCAATGGTGAAATCAAAGAATCCGCAACAAACAACGTAACATCTTATTTCACCGATGCTCTTATTGAACAGCTAATTGCAGATCTCGAAAAAGAATACGGATATCCGAGAAAAGTTGCCGTAAACATTATTTTCGGCGGAGGTCTTAAAATTCACACCACCATAGACCCCAAAATACAAACAATAATGGA
>JAFYUY010000054.1 GCA_017549405.1 Clostridia bacterium
TGACTCCCGGTCCCGAAGATAACGAAAACTGGATATATGGTGACTGTTACCCCGCCCGCGGCATGGTGGAAACACCCTCGGAATATGAGGGATGTGCAAATGAGCTTTCCCTTTATTGCGGAAAGGGTTACCGTGCACGTAATATAGATTTCGTTCGTTATACTGTGCGTCTTGATGGTGTTTATTCCTGGTATGCAAATGCAAAAGGCGGAAGTGTTCTTTCAAAGCCCTTTGTTATGGGCGGAGATAAGCTTTCCGTAAACTTTGCCACCTCGGCTCTGGGGCATCTTCGCATAAAGCTGTGCGACTGTGACGGAAACGAGCTTTGTGGATATGACAGCTTAAACCTTTTCGGGGACAGCGTAAACAGAAATGTGGATTTTGAAAAACCGCTTTCCGACCTTTGCGGAAAGACTCTGAGAATGAAGATAGAACTTTGCGACTGCCATCTTTATTCTTTTATATTTGAATAATAAATTATGCTCCGGATATCACTCCGGAGCATTCTTTTTGATATACTCAAGCGGCGGAAGACCTGTCATACGTTTGAAAAATGTGCTGAAATAGTTTGGTGATGAAAAACCCAGCATTTCTGACGTGTCGCAGGCGGAATATCCCTTTTCCAAAAGCTTTACAGCCTCGTCGCACCGCAGCTTTGCATAATACATTTTTGGACTTATACCGCAATATTTGCGGAAAAGTATCTTCATTCCGCTCACACTTATGCCGTTTATCTTGGCAAGCTCATTTAAAGTGAGATTGTCATAAACATGAGCTGTCATTTTTGTCACCACATTGTTGTATTCCATTGCCCCGCGGGAAAGTATCAGGTTTGTCTGTGCCGAGTGGGTACGGCACAGTCTTATTAAAAACGAAGAAAAACTGTCGGTGCATTCCTGAGCTTCAAACCCGCTTTGCGGTATACCGTAAAACAACGTGTATATTCGGGAAAAAAGGGCTCGGTATTCGGCACGCTCTTTTTCGGAAAGTGAAAAAACACCTGCAGAAAGCTCCTGTGGAAGCTCTCCCTCGGTTTCGGCAGAAAGAATATACACATTCGGAGAAGTTCCGACGGCACTGCGTATGGTGTGAAATTCCATAGGCGCATGGCATATCATATCGCCTTCGTTAAGGGTGTATATGTTTGCATCTTCCGTAACTCTCACCGCACCCGATGCAACATAAACAAATTCCCATGAACGGTGGGTCTCACCGTCAAAAACAAATCCGTCATCCCAAAAGTAGTTCCACACGGAACGCACAGTTTTTATGTTGAATTTTCGTCTGATTTCAATAAACTCCATTTTTTGTACCTAAAAACATAATTTTTTTAGCTTTTTTTGAATTGTATTATGATTTATGCGCTGTATAATAGTTATAACACAGTAATTGGAAAATGTCAAATACTATATTTCAGGAAGTGAGATTATGAAAAAAGGTATAAGTATGTGGTCGCTCCCCACAAGGGAGCCCGATATCTGCTTTCCCTTTGCAAAAGAATGCGGATATGACGGAATAGAAGTTGCACTTGGTCATGAAGGTCCGATACGCTTTGATTCCACCCCTTCGGAGATGAAAGCGCTTCGCAAAAAGGCAAATGATTACGGTATAGAATTTTATAGCCTTGTGTGCGATACCGTGTGGGATCATTCCATGACATCAGCCGACCCGGAAATACGCAGGAATGCGGAAAATGACGTTATAAAACAGTTAGAGATCGCCTCCATGCTTGAATGCGATACGATACTCATTATCCCGGGAATGGTGGCGGGGCTTAAACCCAAATACAATAAAGAGATAGTGCGCTACGACATTGCATACGAGCGGGCGCTTGAATCGGTAATCAGACTTTCGGAGCACGCAAAAAGGTGCGGTGTTTTTATGGGGCTTGAAAATGTGGGAAGTAAATTTTTGCTTTCCCCCCTTGAGACCCGCGATTTTATAGATAAAACGGGCAGCCCCATGGTAAAAATGTATTTTGATGTGGGCAACACCATCCGCAACGGTTTCCCTCAGCACTGGATAGATATTTTAGGCAAGCGCATAGCGAAGGTGCATTTTAAGGATATCGCAAAGGTGGAAGGCTCAAATGCCCTGCGAGAGGTGGATATCCTGCAGGGAATCGTGGATTATGACGAGGTAATGGCGGCGTTTGCACGTATTGGGTACGATGACTGGGTAACAGCGGAGGTATTTCCCCGGAAAGACGGAGATACGGAGTTTTTAAAGATAAATTCTGTTGCTATTGATAAAATACTTAAAAGAATATAACGGGAGGATAAAATTTTATGATAAAAATTGCAATGATAGGCTTTGGAGGAATTGCCCATGCGGCACACCTTAAACCCCATCTCGAACTTGAAGCGCGTGGCGAGGTAAAGCTTGTGGCGGTTTGTGACATCTGCCCCGAAAGATTTGACGAGAAAGTGGAAATAAATATCGGAGGTTCTGATGTTACTCTGAACGAAGATGTGAAAAGATACACAGACTGGCGCGAAATGCTTGGAAAAGAAGATGTGGATATGGTGGATATATGCGTACCCACCTATCTCCATGCGGAAATAGCAATAGCAGCCCTGAAATCCGGTCACCATGTGCTTTGTGAAAAGCCCATGAGCCTTACTTATGAAAAGTGCCTGGAAATGTGTGATGCTGCAAAGAGTGCGGGCAAAAAGCTTATGATAGGTCAGTGCGTGCGCTTCGGTGCTGCAACGGCATATCTAAAAAAGGAAATAGAAGCGGGCACCTACGGCAAAATAAAAACGGGCATTTTCCGTCGTCTCAGTCCTCCTCCCGTGTGGGGCTGGGATAACTGGTATATGGATATTGCACGTTCCGGCGGAAGTGTTATGGATCTTCACGTTCACGACCTTGACTATATCCGCTATGCCTTCGGAGAGCCCAAAAAGGTTTCGTGCTGTATTGCGGGTATGTATTCCCCTCGTGACGTTGCCCATTCAAGGCTTGTTTACGATGACTTTTCCATCATGGCGGTGGGCGACTGGTCGAGGGAGGGAGTGCCCTTTGAATCGGGCTTTATGCTTGCTTTTGAAAAGGCGACTGTAATGTTCTCGTCGGCTGACGGAGTGTTCAGGGTTTACCCGCGCGGAGGAGAGGAATATACCGTGGAGCTTCCCAAGGTGGTTTCGTATCAACAGGAGATCGAATACTTTGTGGGCTGCATAAACGGAAAACACGAAAACGAGATAAACCCGCCCGAAAGCTCGGCAATGTCGGTAAAGCTTGCAAATGCGCTTATTGAAAGTGCCGAAAAATGCGGTGAGTTCGTTATGTTTTCATAAGAGTTTTGGGAGGTAGTATTATGAATTTCAATTCAACGGTAAAAGGCTCTGCTCTTGAGGGATTTTATCCTGCAGGCTGGGATTTTGATAAAATAGATGCGTGCGTTGACGCACCCGAGAAAATATGCGAAAGACAAAGCTTCTGGAATCCGGATTTCACACCCGTGCAGTGCGACAGTCTTTCGGACTTTGAAACTTACATGGGGCACGAAATTGCAATGCAGATAAAACTGGCAAGGGAAAGGAACGAAAAAATAGCATTCATCCTTCCCGTGGGACCCATGGGTATGTACCGCTGGGTGGTTTATTTTCTAAAGGAATGGAAGGTAGACTGCTCCCATGTTTATACTTTTAACATGGACGAATGGTCAGATGCCGACGGCAACACGCTTCCGTCCGATAATCCCGGTGCTTTTCAGTATGCCATGGAAAAGGCATTGTTTGAACCTTTAGGGGAGCTTACTGTTCCTCCGTCACAGCGGAATTTTGCCACAAGGGAAAATCTTCCCACATACCCCGAAAAGATTGCAGTACTCAAAAGTGAGGGGGCAAAGCTTGTTCTTGTTTACGGAATAGGCAGAATGTGTCACATTGCATTCTGGGAGCCTACCTTTGCGGCGGATTATAAAAGTGCCGAAGAATGGGAAGCTCAGCCATATCGCATCGGAGCGGCAATACATCCGCTTACTGTGGAGCAGAATGCGCTGACCAGCTTCAAATCTCGCACAACGCTTGTGCCTTGCCGTGCCAACACCATAGGTCCCGGTCTTTTTCTTCAGGCAGATTATGCCATAGGCGGTGCCGACGGTATTCTGGGACGCGGAATGCAGTGGCAGGGACTTTCCCTTTGGATGACTTTGCGCTACGGAAAAACTCCCTGGATAACTTCTTCATATATCCCCACCCTTGCGGGCAAGCTGTTCTTCCATAAAGAACTCGCAGGCCCCCTTGTGGCAGAATGCAATTAACATAAATGGAGGAAAACAATGAAAGTAGGAGTGTGTGTTAACTTTGATTCCCTTGAGGAAATTGAAGGAAAAATAAAAATGATGGTGCGGGAGGGATTCGACAACTGTCAGATAATATCCTGGGATCCCGCTGTCTGGACAGATGAAAACGCTGTAAAGCTCAAAGAAATGCTGGCGGAAAATAAAATTACAGTTTCGGCATTCTGGAGCGGCTGGGAAGGACCCCGCGTATGGAATTTTTATGACGGCCCGAAAACTCTGGGACTTGTTCCTCGCGAATACCGTGAGGTGCGTGTGAAAAATCTTTGCGATGGCGGAGATTTTGCAAAAAAGCTTGGTGTTACCGATGTCATAACCCACATGGGATTTATTCCCGAAAACCCCAACGATCCCGAGTTTGAGCCGTTCTGTGATGCGGTGCGGGTTGTGGCGCAGCACCTTCGGGCAAACGGTCAGCATCTTCTGTTTGAAACGGGTCAGGAAACTCCCGCAACCATGCTTCGCTGTTTTGAAGTTGTGGGCACTGATAATCTGGGCGTAAATTTTGATATGGCAAATCTCATATCCTACGGCAAGGCAAATCCCGTGGATGCGCTTGATACCATAGGTACCTATGTGCGGAATGTACATGCCAAGGACGGAAGATATCCCCGCAACGGTCATAAGCTTGGCGGAGAAATGCCCATGGGTCAGGGAAAAGTGGATTTCCGCGGTGTGCTTTCGGGCCTTTATGCCCTTGGATATAACGGTTACGTTACAATCGAGCGCGAAATAGAGGGTGAACAGCAGATACTGGATATAAGGGAATCTAAAAAGTTCCTCCAGAAAATAATAGATGAAGTTTGTGTCTGATCAAATAAGAGTCGTTTAATCTGAACGCATAGCCAAGTCACGGCATCGTCACCCTGCTGTCAGTTTCTTAAAATAAAATGTTTGGATCCGCCGACAAAAAACTCGGCGGATCTTTTGTATTGAAGCTTTTGGTATTTGTACAAGACCATTCTTTTTTTACAAAAAATGAAAAATGAATTGTGAAATTGTATTTACAATTATGTTTTTGCGTGGTAAAATATATAATGACATAAAATAACTGCAATGATCAATGTTGCGGATTTATGCAAGGAAAGGATGAGAGTTTTGAAAAAAAGACTTGCAAGCATATTTCTTACTTTGGTGATGCTTGTTTGCTCGGTAAGTGTTTCTGTGCCGACAACGTTTGCCGATGATATAACAGAAGCACCCGAATTTATTGTGGATGAAAACGGAGAGCTTGTTGATGGGGAACCCGCAGACGGTGTGTATGTGCCTGATGCGGATATCACTGTTCCCGATGGGGAATACGGCCCCGCAACGTGGACGTACGAGTGGGCAAAAAATATTGTGGCATATGCTCCGGGTAACCCTCACACTCCGCAAAGCGACCAGGATATAAGTGCGATTTTGGGAGAACCCGAGTTTGAAGCAGATATCAGTACCGACGAATATCCCCTTGGCAAAGGAGGATATGTGATTGTTGATTTCGGTGTTCAGTTCAACGGAAACAGTTTTATACATGTTGTTGAGACGGGCGGCGGACACGGCGGTGTTACCGAAACCGTGGATGTTTATGTCGGCAGAGATACCAAAAGATGGTATTATGCCGGAACGACCCAGACCGAAGAAAGCACAATAGCTCTTAGCAACAATTTTTCAGAATCCGATGTGTTCACATATGTGAAGCTGCAGGATTCTGGTAATAATAATTACGGCGGCACATGGGCAGGTGCCGATATCGATGCGGTTTGCGTTATCAATGTTATTTACGGTGACGGGACCGATGTGCCCGAACCCGAATATCCCGAGGAGGAATATCCCGAGGAGGAATATCCCGAGGAGGAATATCCCGAAGGCGGCACGGGATTTTACCCCGATGCCTTTGATAACTATCCCGCAGCTTTTGCAGAGTGGGAGGGTCACACCTATGCTGCATATGATATAGGCATGTCGTGGTCTGATGCAAGAGTGTACTGCGAAAAGCTCGGTGGACATCTTGTAACCATTACTTCTGAAGAAGAACAGGGGCTTGTAGAAAACCTGATGTCCTATATGAACGGTTACTGGCTTGGCGGTGAGCGTTATAGCGATGATATCAAATATAACTGGATAACAGGCGAGTCCATGGATTACTCCAACTGGGCTTACGGTCAGCCGGATATGGTTTTTCAGAACGGCAACGAAGACAAAATGATGATATATAACGTTCCGAATGAGCGCGATGACGATAAGGGAAAATGGAATGACCTTGCAAATGATGGCTCATGCGGACTTTATGCAGACTTTCATGCCGAATGTATGGGATTTATCTGTGAGCTTGATTATGTGAATGGCGATGGCAACGACGACGGCACTGTTGGCGGCGACGGAGAAGATGTTAACGGTGACGGCAAAGATGATAATGTGAATGATGATGGTACTGTTGGCGGTGGCGGCGAAAATGAAGATGAAGATGAAGGCGAAGAGGTGATCGCCACCCCCATCGTTTCAATGGTAACGGGCGACGGTCACAAATACGTAATGTATGACCTCAGCATGACCTGGACCGAGGCCCGCGAATACTGCGAAAGTCTTGGCGGACATCTTGTGACTATTACTTCTGAACAGGAACAGTCTATGGTTGAATACCTTTTCGGTTCTGCAGGCAAAAAGCAGTACTGGATAGGTCTGCGCAAGGTTGACGGAAATCTTAAATGGGTTACTGATGAAGAATATTCATACAGTAACTGGGCTCCGGGTCAGCCTGACTCGTGTGTGAAAAACGGAAGATCCGAGGATTATATACATATCTATAATGTTCCCGAAAACTCAGACGGCAGATTCAAGTGGAATGACATATTTGAAGATAACACATTCCCGGGAAAAGAATATATATACAGCCTTGAATATGCAGGCTTTATTTGCGAATACGATAATGTTCCGTCACTGCAGCCCGTAACTGCCATTGACTTTGGCGGTCACACCTATGCGGTCTATGATGATGAACTTACCTGGAACGAGGCAAAGGCATACTGTGAGTTCGCAGGCGGACATCTTGCAACTATCACCTCTGCCCAGGAACAGAACTTCTTAAAGGCTTTGCTTTTGCTTGGCAATGGTGAGAGAACGGAGTATTTTATAGGTGCATCGGATGCTCAGACAGACGGCATATGGCAGTGGGTAACAGGGGAACCCTGGAGCTATACTGCGTGGGGACCGGAAGAGCCCAACAACAGCGGCGGTGACGAAGACTGCGGAACCATAATAAACCTTCCTTACAATATGTTTTCGACCGGCGATTGGAACGATCTTGATGCATTTTCAGGTGATGTCGGCTTTATCTGCGAATTTGACACGGTATATAATGCACTGCAACCTGTGGCAACGGCA
>JAFYUY010000055.1 GCA_017549405.1 Clostridia bacterium
CGATGATTCAGCTGCCTGCAACGGTTTACTCCAAAGATTCCGATGATGGTACGCAAGCATTTTTGAGTGCATTATCGGAAATACAAGAACAGTATGACGATATCAAAATAAACAATTATGCGGAACTTTCCGAGAACACCGAAACAGAAAAACTTTATAATGAGTATATGGAAAAGAGCGTTGAAGATGCAGTTTCGCTTTCATCATCCGTATCCTTATACGCTGCCTCGTACTATCCCGGAACAAACATCCCCACTTACTCATATGTGTCGGGCAGAAGTCTTATCACCTCTATAATCTCCGATGATGGCTCCACATGTTCGTATTTTTATTCCTACAACGTAGAAGATCATGTTGACTACGCCTATTATCTTATAAACAGTTACGGCTGGGAATTATACGACAGCATCACCGCTGCCGACAATAGCTATGTTATGTGGTTTCTTGTTAAAAACGGTGTGATGATATCGATAGTTGCGGATTTTTCTATTCCTGCAACGATTGTAATGGTTCCCACACCGACAAAAATAGAGCCCACGAAAATAACACTTAATCAAAGCACATGCTATATGGTAGTGGGCGACACATACAGACTTTGCGATGACATTACTCCCGAAGATGCAGAAACCACAATATCGTGGAGTTCTTCAAACTCGTCTGTGGTAAGTGTTTCCACCAACGGAACGATAAAAGCCAATAAGATGGGTACTGCTATGGTTACAGCAAAGACATCTAACGGCTTAACTTCCGCATGCACCGTCAAGGTGATAAATATTCCCAATGTGAAGCATGAAAAAATACATGAGTTATACGAATATATCCTTACCCATGGTGAGACAATCACTTCATCTGGAAGAAAAAAGATTGAGGCAACAACATACGCAGATGATGGTGTCACTTATACTGCAATGATAAGGGATGACAGCAATCCCAACAACCTTTTCTTTGCTCTGACTTATGATTATAATGGAGCCAGCATACTTATCAGTTTTGCATATGATATGACCACACAAAAGGTAAATGGAAACTTGCATGCATCATTTCTTGCTTCAACGACATATTATTATGCAGATGCACCGTTAAATGTTGCAACAATAGCCGAAGATTCTCATCTTGCTTTTGTAACCACAAGCACCAACAACCCCTCTTTCGACCCGTCAGAACTGTTTTCTCTGATAACTCAGCTTGCTTTTTGTGCATGGGGTGATCTTTGCAACAGCGAAGCTGGTATTGGCCTGACAGATCTGGGATTCTATTGTTTCCCGAATGGCTGGGTCGCAGTGGATAACGTTGCTTTGACAAATACTTCAGCCTCCATGTTTGTGGGTGATACGCTGACACTTTCGGCAAGTGTTACTCCTGTTACGGCATCACTTAAAAATGTCAGATGGGAAAGCTCAAATCCCGCTGTTGCAAGCGTTGAAAATGGTACAGTAACAGCCAAAGCTCCGGGTACGGCAAATATCATCGTAACGACAATAGATGGTGCAAAAACAGCTGTGTGTTCCGTGACAATTGCAGAAAAGATAATTCATGTTGAAGAAGTAAAAATCGATAAAACAGAGGCTACTGTATACGAGGGCGAAACTTTTTCGCTAAATGCAGTTGTTTTGCCTGAAAAAGCAACGAACAAAAGAGTAAACTGGTCATCCAATAATACAGATGTTGCAGTTGTGAATAACGGTGTTGTAACCGCTGTATCTGCAGGTACGGCAAATATAAGTGCCATGTCCGAGGACGGCGGCAAAAAAGCTGTATGCACAGTAACGGTAAAACCGCTCATCCCCGAGATCAAAATTAACAGCAAATATGGTTGTGCAGGCAAAACCGTCAAGGTAGATATTACCTTTATGAACAACCCCGGAATTGCTCTTTTGGGATTCAAGGTTAATTACGACAAAAACGTAATGACACTGAAATCTGTGCAAAACGGAATTATATTCGACAATTTTGACGGCAATGCCGAAAAAAATCCTTTTTCATTCATCGCGTATAACGACACCGCAAACGAAAAAGGAAACGGCACTCTTGTAACGCTTGAATTTGAAATAAAAGAAGATTGTCCGAACGGCGATTACGATATAACGATTTCGGATGTTGAAATAATCAATATCAACGAACAGACTATTGATTATGTTTGTGAAAACGGAAAAATAACCGTTCGCGATTTCCTGAGCGGAGATGTCACCGGCGACTTTGTTATTAACCGCCAGGACCTCCTCCGCCTTGCAAAGTACTTTGCAGGCTGGGATGTGGAAATTGACGAAATGGCATCCGATGTAACAGCAGACGGAAATGTCAACCGTCAGGATCTTCTCCGCCTTGCAAAATATTTTGCAGGCTGGGATGTGGCACTTGGCTGAAAATTCACAACAAAAAAGCTTTTTCCCGCGGGCTTTACCGTCTGCGGGATTTTTTTTGCGCATTTTTCGCCAAAAACTTTAAAAACCTATTCCAATTTGCTGCGATTTTTGGTATAATATAAATTGAAATAAAAGATTTTAAAATGAGGTATTATATATGTTTGAACTTCTTGATGCCGCAAAGGCTTTTATTGAAGGCTCCATAAAGCCGGATTCCGTACTGTGTGATTTTACCATGGGAAACGGACACGATACGGAATATCTTTGCCGCAAAGTTCCGCAGGGAAAGGTCTATGCCTTTGACATTCAGGCGGGAGCTGTGGAAAACACCCGCGCACGCCTTGAAGCGGCAGGCATCACAAATGCGGTGCTTATACACGACAGCCACTCGGAGTGCGAAAAATACGTAGCAGAGGAAATTTCCGCAGGAATGTTTAATCTCGGATATCTTCCCGGCAGCGGCAACAAAAACATTCACACCATGCGTGAGAGCACAATGCCCGCCGTGAATTCCGCAATAAAGCTTCTTAAAAAAGGCGGAGTGCTTGTTATTTCCGTGTATCCGGGTCATGCCGAGGGAAAGCTTGAGGGCGAGATGCTTTGCGAGGCTCTCTCAAAGCTTGATAAAAAATATTACTGCGTTACCAATCTGCGCCTTATAAACTCCCCCGATTCACCTTTTATAATAGCAGTCGAAAAATACGATAAATAATCACAGATATAAAGAAAGAGCAGGTCTCAAAATGACAAAAAACCCAAAACAGCTTGCCGAAAAATTCTTGAAAAATGTTCAGAAACCCGGCAGATACACCGGCGGAGAACTTAATCAGATAATTAAAGACAAATCAAAAATAAAAGCCCGCTTTGCCTTTTGTTTTCCCGATGCGTATGAAATAGGAATGTCCAACCTCGGTGTAAAGATACTTTACGGTGCGCTCAACCGCGAGGAAGACATATGGTGCGAACGCACATACACACCATGGCAGGATTTCGGAGATATACTCCGCCGTGAAAATATACCCCTTTATGCCCACGAGAGCGGTGATGCCCTGCGGGATTTCGACATAATAGGCTTTACGCTTCAGTATGAGATGTGCTACACCAACGTGCTTTACACGCTGGAGCTTTCCGGTCTTCCAATATATGCCGCAGAGCGCGACGATTCCATGCCCATAATCATCGGTGGCGGCCCCTGCTCATACAACCCCGAACCTGTGGCAGACTTTTTTGATTGCTTCAGCATAGGCGAGGGCGAAGAAGCACTGGTTGAATTTACAAAATGCCTTATTTCCTACAAGGAAGAATGCAAAGCGCGCGGAGAAAAATATTCAAAAAAAGATTTTCTGCACCGTATCGCAGCAAACCTTAAGGGATTTTATGTTCCCTCCATGTATAACGTAAGCTATGAAGGAAAAAACGGAAAGATAACAGACATTTCTCCGCTTTATCCCGATATCCCCGAAAAGGTGGAGCGCAGAATAATTTCGGATTTTGACAAAGCATTTTTCCCCGAAAAATCTCCCCTGCCCTACATTGAAACAGTACACGACAGAATAATGCTCGAAGTGGCACGCGGATGTATGCGCGGATGCCGTTTTTGCCAGGCAGGTATGATATACCGCCCCTTCCGTTACAAAGCTCCCGATACCCTCGCAAAGCAGGCACGATGCCATTACGATTCGACGGGATATGAAGAAATGTCGCTCACCTCCTTGAGCATAAGCGACTATCCCCATCTTCTCACCCTTGTGGACTCTCTTAAAGAATGGACAGATGAATGCAAAGTAGGACTTTCTCTGCCCTCCATGCGCATAGATTCCTTTGAAAGCGAAATAATGAAAAAAATAGAGGAGCTTCGCAAATCGGGACTTACTTTTGCGCCCGAGGCGGGCACTCAGCGTATGCGCGATATCATAAACAAAAATCTCACAGAAGAAGAGATACTGCGTACCTGTGCCGATGCTTTCAGAAACGGAAGAACATCCGTAAAGCTTTACTTTATGTTAGGCCTTCCCGGTGAAACAGACGAGGATATTATAGGGATCCCCCGTCTTGCACAGAAGATCGTTGACGAGTATTATAAAAATCCAGATAAGCCCAAAGGGCGCTCCTGCGAAGTTACCATTTCCGTTGCGTGCTTTGTTCCGAAATGCGATACTCCTTTTCAGTGGTGCGGTCAGGACACACGTGAAGAGCTTATCCGCAAGCAAAAGCTTCTCGGTCAGAATATAACCAGCCGCAAGATACGTTATAACTGGCACGAATCGAAGGTGAGCTTCCTTGAAGCGGTTTTTGCACGTGGAGACAGAAGACTTTCCGCAGTCATTGAAAATGCATACAAAAACGGTGCCGTGTTTGACGGCTGGGACGAATGCTTTGATTTTGACAACTGGATGCGCGCCTTTGATGAAACGGGAGTTTCTGCCGCATTTTACGCAAACCGTGCGCTTTCCTTTGACGATATCCTGCCATGGTCCGTCATTGACTGCGGTGTTTCACAAAGCTTTTTGAAAAAAGAATTTGAAAAAGCCATGGAAGAGACCACCACCCCCGATTGCGGCACAAAATGCTCGGGATGCGGAATTGCAAAATACGGTGTGCCCTTCTGCACGGCAAAAAGAAAGGAGTGTGCGGAATGACGGATTTCAGAATAACTTTTTCAAAAAAAGGACCGTTGGTGTTCATTTCCCACCTCGACCTTTCCCACACCTTTGTGCGGGCATTTAACCGTGCGGGGATCCCTTTGCGCTATTCATCGGGCTTTAACCCCCACCCGAAGCTTGTTTTTGCCCTCCCCCTTTCCGTCGGAATGGCAGGAGAAAACGAAATGTGCGATGTGGGTCTTGTGAAGGATATGGATGCGGAAGAATTCTATAACAAGATTTCCGCCGTAATGCCGCCCCACCTTGTAATAAAATCCGTAGAACCTGTTGGTGCAAAATTCCGCAACGTAAAGGACGCGGAATACATCTTCACCATACGCTCAGTTTCCGGTGTGTGCGAACAAATAAAGGCATTTCTTTCATCGGATGATATCACGGTTACAAAAAAATCCAAAAGCGGCGAAAAACAAATAAATATAAAACCGCAGATATACTCTTTCCATGCGGCAGAAATTTCGGGAGATACACAGCTCGTTATTAAAGCAGATTCCGCTCCCGACAGCTACTTAAACCCCGAATATGCCGTACGCGCATTGCAAAATGCAGGTATTATTCCTCAGGATGCTGACATAACCTGCACAAGAACGAGGATCAATCTTTCATGATTTACACAAGACTTGCCGAAAAACCCCTTGCCATGTCACCGTCGGAACTTCCCGATGGCATTTCCACCCCCGATTTTGTATATGTGACGGGTGATGCATATATCGACCACCCAAGTTTCGGTGCGGCACTTATTTCGCGCTTGCTCGAAGCACGCGGTTTCACCGTGGGAATAATATCTCAGCCCGATTACAAGCAGTCCTTCCGTGACGGTTCAGGGCGGGGTGTGTGCGTTTTCGGAAGACCAAGGCTCGGTTTCCTTGTAAGCTCGGGAAATGTGGACTCCATGGTGGCAAATTACACCGCTGCCAAAAAGCGCCGTTCAGATGACTATTATTCGCCAAACAAACAAGCGGGGCACCGCCCCGACCGTGCGGTGATAGTTTACTGCAACAGAATACGTGAAGCATACGGCGATATCCCGATCATAATAGGCGGTCTTGAAGCATCGCTTAGGCGTTTCGCCCATTACGATTACTGGGACGATAAAGTGCGTCGCAGCATCCTTATTGATTCCCGTGCCGATATTATCAGCTACGGTATGGGCGAACGCTCCATTCCCGAGATCGCAGCACTCCTCGATAAAGGTGTACCCGTGCGCAAGATCCGTGATGTGCGTGGAACAGCCTTTTGCGTAAAGGACGATTTTACCCCAAAATACGAATATATTGAAACATATAATTACGACACCTTAAAGAACGACAAAAAGGCATATGCCGATGCTTTTCGCATACAGTACCAGAACCAGGACTATGTTGGAGGAAAAGCGATAATTGAGTTTTATGACGGATGCCGTGTTATACAGAATCCGCCTCCCGCTCCTCTTACCGAAAGAGAGCTTGATGAAGTTTATGCTATGCCATTTACTCGCACATGGCACCCGAAATATGACGAGTGCGGAGGAATTGCCGCCCTTGATGAGGTGGAATTTTCCGTGACCCATAACAGAGGTTGCTTCGGTGCCTGCGCCTTTTGCGCCATAGCCTATAACCAGGGCAGAAATGTGGTTTCACGAAGTGCGGAATCGGTGGTGGAGGAAGCAAAACTTCTTACGACCTTGCCGAGATTCAAAGGATATATACACGATGTGGGCGGTCCCACCGCAAACTTCCGCCACGGTCCTTGTCAGGCTGTTCGTGACGGAAAGAAGGCGGTGTGCAACAACCGCAGATGCCTTTCTCCCACCCCGTGCAAAAATCTTATTGCAGACCACACTGAATATATAGATATTCTGCGCCGCGTTTCGGCGCTGCCGAAAGTCAAAAAAGTATTTGTGCGCTCGGGTGTGCGCTTTGACTATGTTATGGCAGATAAAAGCGATGCTTTTATCCGTGAGCTTGTGAGCAAGCATGTGAGCGGTCAGCTTAAGGTTGCCCCCGAGCATATCTCGCCCCGAGTTCTTTCATACATGGGCAAACCCAATGTTGAGATATACAACGCTTTCTGCAAAAAATATTTTGAGACCACAAAAAGATGCGGTCTTGAGCAATATCTTGTTCCGTATCTTATGTCTTCCCATCCCGGAAGCACCCTTTCGGATGCCATAGACCTTGCCCTTTATCTCAAACGAGAAAACATCCGTCCCGAGCAGGTGCAGGATTTTTATCCCACCCCCGGAACCGCTTCCACCGCAATGTATTATACCGGCATAGACCCGTTTACGGGGAAAAACGTTTATATTCCAAAAGATTACGAGGAAAAAAGAATGCAACGTGCGCTTTTGCAGTATAACCGCCCCGAAAACCGTCCGCTTATAGAAAAAGCCATAGCTCTTTCGGGAAGGCATGATGCCGCTCCCGCTCTTCTCAGAAGAAATTACTCAAAACAAAATGCCCCAAATAAAAATACCCGCATTACCGGCAATAAAAACAAGCCCTCGGCACGCGGAAATACATCACCGCGCCACGGCAGAATAACAGCAGACATGGCGGGAAGCGGAAAGGTATTTGGAAAAGGCACTTCCGACAGAAGAAGCGGAAGAAAAAAGAAAAAGTGAGAAAGGGTAATAAAATGACACCCCGAATTAAAAACACAATTAATTATGTGATATATATTTTGCTGGTTGCACTATCCGTAATGGCAATGACCGAAAGCCGTGGCATATTGCGTACTTTTCCCTTTGTTCTTATACTACCGGCTGTGGCAACATTTTTTGTAAACAAAAAGCTTGTTACAATATTTCTGTGCTTTGCAACAACACTTTTCCTTTGTTTTTCCGAAGATATAAATATCGGTTCCGCAGTATTTCCCGCACTTTTTGCAGGAATATTTTCCGCAACAGGCATTCTTTCAAAAAGGTTTTTTATAACTGCGCACATTGCGCAAGACAAAAGAAAACTGTTTGTTTTTCCCGGTGTACTTCTTTTAATACTCGGTGTTGCGGGTTACTTTGCCGTATTTGGCAATCCCATATCGGCATTCTCGGCAAAAAATGAAAACATTGCATATATCGAAGAAAGATATGGTGAAGATGCCCCAAATATCCGCCACACTTATTACGACTTTTCAAAGAAAACGTATTTTACAAACGTTTCCTTTATTGACCAGACGTATATGAACGCAGATATCGGCATTGAAAACGGCAAGATTTATGACGGATATTCAAATTACTATGAATATAAGCTGCTTTCAACCCGCAGAAACGAAATGGCAAAACTCCTCGGAGGTCATTTTGCCGACGGACGCTTTGCCCTGCGCATAAACACTTCTCAAACCGATATATCAGCTTCCGCCAAAGAAGCGCAGGAGCCGCAGAAGTTTTACGGAAAAATGGTTTTTGATCTTGCCTTTTATGACCAGCTGCGTGAAACGGAGGATTTTGTGAACGAGTGTGAAAGATGCGCGGAATATCTGAAAAAGGCAGGAATAGAATTCGCATCCGTAAACTATTACGGAGCATTTGCCGATGAATTTTTGTTTGAAATGAACGTTCCGTTTGGATTTGATGGTGATTATTCCGTACTTGCAGAAGACTTCTCGGGAGATACCTTTGAACGTTATTACGACGAAAGCGATTACGCTGACGGCTGGTATTACGGAAAATAAACTGTACTATTTTTTGGACAGTATGTGTGATATCATATAGGTGCGGAGAAGGAGAAAAGATATTAAACAAATCTTTGTTGACAATCGGATAAAACTATGATATACTAAAAATGACCAAAAAACAAACGTTTTGCGACTCCGTCAAACGTGCGATATGAGTTTTATTCCGAGCATTATAGATTGAAAGGTAGGTTTTCATTATGGCAAAAAAAGAAACAAAAGTAAAAGAAACAGTTCCGCAGGATAAAAAGGCAGCACTTGCCACAACACTTGCAAGAATCGAAAAGGACTTTGGCAAAGGCGCCATTATGAAGCTTGGCGAAAATGCCGCAATGAACGTAAGCTCCGTCCCCACCGGTTCCCTCACCCTCGACCTTGCCCTTGGTATAGGCGGTGTGCCGCGCGGAAGAATAGTTGAGATATATGGTCCCGAATCCTCGGGTAAGAC
Source organism: Clostridia bacterium (assembly GCA_017549405.1). GTDB lineage: Bacteria > Bacillota > Clostridia > Oscillospirales > CAG-382 > UMGS1052. The sequence continues at coordinate 9,123 of JAFYUY010000055.1, forward strand.
CACCCTCACACTCCACATCGTTTCCGAAGTACAGAAACTTGGCGGAGAAGCCGCTTTTATTGATGCGGAGCATGCCCTTGACCCCGTTTACGCAAAGGCTCTCGGTGTAAATATTGATGAACTTCTTGTTTCACAGCCCGACAACGGTGAACAGGCGCTTGAAATCACAGAGGCTCTTGTGCGCTCGGGTGCCATTGATGTTGTTGTCGTTGACTCCGTTGCAGCTCTCGTTCCCAAATCCGAAATCGAAGGCGATATGGGCGAAAACCATGTGGGTGCCCACGCAAGACTCATGTCCCAGGCACTCAGAAAGCTTTCGGGAGCAGTTGCAAAATCCAACTGTATAGTTATCTTTATCAATCAGCTCCGCGAAAAGATAGGCGTTGTTTACGGAAACCCCGAAACCACAACAGGCGGACGCGCACTCAAGTTCTATGCTTCCGTAAGAATCGATATCCGCAAGGGCGAGCCCATAAAATCCGGTGCCGATATCATCGGTAACCGCACCCGCTGCAAGGTAGTTAAAAACAAGGTCGCTCCCCCCTTCAGATCTGCGGAATTTGATGTTCTTTACGGCAAGGGAATCTCCAAGATGAGCGAAATAATAGATATCGGTGTTCAGCTTGAAATACTTTCAAAGAGCGGCTCCTGGTTCTATTATAACGAAGAAAGAATTGGTCAGGGACGTGACAAGGTACGCGAATACCTTGAAGCAAATCCCGACTTTGCCGCAGAACTCGAGGAAAAGATCAAAGCCAAGGCAAGCGCCCTTGATTTTGAAGATATGGAAGCTATGTCCGACGATGATTCCGACGGCGGAGTCGTGGTTACGGAAGAATTCGGCGACGAATAATACGATTTTTTTACACATAAGTTAAAATGGACATTTTATCTGTTTGTAAAAGCGAATCGGGCAACGAGGTAACTCTAAAGACCGACAGCGGATATTTCAACATCTCCAAAGCCGATTATGCCTGTTTTCTTAAAGATTCCGTGGGCACTGCCGACATTTCGGAATTTGAGGAGCATCTCCCGATATTTATTCCGGAATCTGCGGTAAATGAACTTGAATTTTTTGCCGAAAAGCTAAAAGCCATAAAGTACGCTATGTATATCCTCGGCATCGGTGATAAAAGCGAAAAGCAGCTGAGGGAAAAGCTAAAGCTTAAGAGCTATTCGCCGCGTGCGTGCGATGAGGCAATCTCTGTATTAAAGAAAAACGAATACATTTCCGATGAGAGATACTGTGCCCGCAAATGCGAAATTCTGGCAAACACAAAGCTTTTCGGGAAATACCGGATCATTTCAGAGCTTTTCGCAAAAGGAATATCCCGTTCCCTTTGCGAGCGTGTTCTTGAAGAATGCGAAATTGACTTTGAAGAAAATTTAAATACGCTGTTTGAAAAACTTACCGACGGGGAAATACCCGAAACAAGGGAACAAAAAAAGAAAATATCCGACAAACTGTTAAGGTACGGTTACAGCTATGACGAGGTGTCCGAGCTGTTTTTCCGATACGGTGATTACTGAAAGGAGATGTTTTTTTGCAGGGTTATTTTATCTGGGTGGCGGTGCTTATAATTTCCGTTGCCGTGGAATGCATGACAAGTGCTCTCATTTCCGTGTGGTTTGTGCCCGCATCGATAGTATGTATAATACTTGATCTTGTGGGAGTTACAAACATATACATCCAGCTTGCGGTGTTTGTTATTATTTCCGCACTTTTGGTTTACTTACTCCGAAACAAGATCAAATCAAGCTTCACAAAAAAGGTTGAAAAAACAAATGTCGATTCATTGGTCGGAAGGATCGCCGTTGCCGAAGACGATATTCCGGCAGGTGATATCGGCAGAGTGCGAATCGGCGGCATGAGCTGGTCGGCTGTAATATGCGAAAACCGCAGAGTGCTCGCGGGCGAAAAGGTGCGAGTGGCAGATATAAGCGGTGTCAAGCTCATCTGTGCTCCGATCGAAAATAAGCTAGCTCCGACATCGGAACTTATCGGAAAGCAGGCACGTGTTGAAAGCGTTATCGACAATTTTTCCGCAAGCGGTACCATTATGTGCGAGGGCAGGATATTTCCCGCCGAAAGCATTGACAACGGAATAATTGAAAAAAACACTGTTGTGGTAATATCGGAGATTCGCGATGGTAAAGCTGTTTGTAATAAGCTTCGCGAAACTGCCGACGTTATATAAATATCCGCATGATTTCGGATATTGAACTTCTATTTTAAAAGGAGGCTTTATTATGCCCGTTCTTATTGGTTTTTTAGTAGTACTGTTTGTTCTCATTTCCTGCGTGAAGATCGTTCCTCAGGCAAGAGCAGTTGTTGTTGAACGCCTCGGAGCGTATAATGCCACATGGAAAACAGGCATGCATTTTCTCGTTCCTTTTATCGACAAAATTTCCAAAAACATGTCACTCAAGGAACAGGTTGCGGACTTTCCTCCCCAGCCCGTTATCACAAAGGACAATGTACACATGCAGATAGATACTGTTGTGTATTTCCAGATAGCAGACCCCAAGCTTTACACATACGGCGTGGAATATCCTATGGCAGCAATAGAAAACCTTACCACCACCACATTGCGTAATATCATTGGTGATCTTGAGCTTGATGCCACTCTCACCTCGCGTGATATCATCAACACAAAAATGCGCGCCATTCTTGACGAAGCTACCGACCCGTGGGGAATCAAAATAAACAGAGTTGAGCTCAAAAACATCACTCCTCCCCGTGACATCCAGGATGCCATGGAAAAGCAGATGAGAGCAGAGCGTGAACGTCGCGAAAAGATCTTGCAGGCAGAGGGTGAAAAGAAGGCGGCAGTCCTTATTGCAGAGGGTCAGAAGGAATCCAAGATCCTTGAAGCCGAAGCAAACAAGCAGGCAGCCATTCTCAAAGCAGAAGCCGAAAAAGAAGCGAAAATACGAGCAGCCGAGGGTGAAGCTGAGGCGATCCTTACCGTGCAGAAAGCAACTGCAGAGGGTATCCGTCTTATTAACGAAGCCAATCCCACAAAGGAAGTGCTTGCAATAAAGAGCTTTGAAGCCCTTGAAAAGGTTGCGGACGGAAATGCAACAAAGATAATCGTCCCCTCCGATCTGCAGAATCTCACATCATACACCGCAGTTGTGAGAGAATCGCTTGAAAAATAAATACTTGAGCCTCCCGAATGTCCGGGAGGCTCCTTTTGTTTTATGGGTTGACACATAACTTTTATTTGCCCTTATATTCAAATATAACGCAGGAACGTTTTTCGGGCAAAGTGATATCAATACTCTTATCAATATCAAAAATCTCACCGCTGTCAAGGTTTTCAGCCGGATATCGTTTATTGCCGTCGATCCCTTTAAGTTCGACCGTAACCGATTTGAACGGTGAATTTGAACGGCGGAAAGCAAGAACTATGCCGCTGTCTGTTTGCTCGTCGTGATATTGCCACACAGCCCACGATGTATCGTCAAAGTCGCGGCTCGCATGATTATAAAAATCGCATGAGAAATATCTGCGTATTCGGCGGTATTCGTCGCACACTTTTTTTGCAAGCTCAAAATCCGCTTCGGAAACCTCGGCAAGTCCTGCGTTGTAAAACAGCGTGCCCCAGCTTGACGAATAGGTGCTTCGGATATCGTATATTCCGCCGCTTCTCTTGGTAACACAACCCGTATACGGCAGATAACTTGATATATTTGCCGTGTGGCACTGTATTACCTCGGCATTTTCGTTGAATGTGCTGTGATAATCGGTTCTGTAAAGCGGAACAGAACGCCTCATGGTCTCAATATCTATTCGTCTTCCCCCGGATGCACAGTTATCTATTATAAGACCCGGGAATTTTTCAAGCAACGTATCCCATATTCTGTACATGGCGGTAATGTGCTTTATTTCCGTAATGCCACGTCGATTCTCCCCGTCTCCGGAACGGAAAAATTCCGTGGGAGGCAGATTGAAATCCTGGCGATAGCATGAGATATCAAGCTTTTCTATATGCTGTGACAAAGTGTTCAAAACATATTGCTCCGCCTCACGGTTTCCGAGGTTTATTATGTAAGAAAGCTCACCCTCGGCAGACAAAAACCACTCCGGATGCTCTTTCGGCACCGCAGTTCCGATAAATGCACGCTCTATCTCAAACCAAAGCATAAGGCGCATATCGTTTTCGGCGGCGGCGCGCTTAACGTCCATAAGTCCGTCGGGGTGGTTTGTTTTGCTCACGTCCCACTCTCCCACATGGTGATACCACTTTTCGTCGGCAGTACAACCGCTTTCCTCACAGTTTCCGTACCAGCCCGCATCTATCCATACATCCTCATAGCGTATGCCGTGCGCTTTCAGCTCGTTAAGCCTTTTTACCATATTGGGACTTGATATTCCGCCCCACAGCGCAAATGCAAAAAGTCCGTCGCGGCAATCGGGATGGAAACTTTTGTGGGAAAAATGATTTTTCACAAGCCTGCGAAACTTGTTGTGCTTATCTTCGCCATCGGTATATTTCATTATTACAACGGAGGTGGTGCGTATTTTTTCCTGCGGTTCAAGATAAAAAGACGTTTCTTTAAGCCCCGTTCTCATACGGACACCTTCGTCTTCCACGCAAAATTCCGCCCTCCAGTCGCCCGTCCATCCAACTGCGGCAATATATCCGCTGCCCTTTGATGTGATATCAAAAAACGGCAGTATTCCATTGCTGGAGCGACCGCGGGTGTTTGCAAATCTGCGCACCGAACGCTTTTTTGTATCAAGATAACTGTAATCAAAGCCGAATTCCGCGGCACCGCATTTGTCGCGGTCGTAAAACAACGCCTGCTCGCGGGTGCCGCCCATGGTAATAACGCAGGTATCGCCGAGTTTGGCGGTATATCCTCGCTGTAAAGGTTTGCTTACCTCAAGCGGCAGTAGTATGTCGCAATCAAAAATGTCCGAAAAAACGGCAGAATTCTCCCCGCCCGCGTTTTCAAAATGCAATACCCACTCCACGGCATCAAATTCCGCATATTCCTTAACGTCCGCCGTTACGGTAACTCTCTCATCCACGTTAAATACCGTATTGCCTGCAGAAGAAATATTTTCAATCAAAAATTCATTTTCACCGTATTTAAAGCTGAAACAAGGTTTCATGTTTCAAATCTCCCTCCTTTTTCAGATCAAGATCTTTCTCATTATATATTACAAATACAGAAATGTAAACGACTTGCGGTATATCAGTTTTTATTCTTATATTCCGTAGGGGAAATGCCCGTCATGCGCTTGAATTCATATGAAAAATAGCTTATGCTTTCAAATCCGCACATGACTGCAATTTCGCTGATAGTGCAGTTTCCCGAGCGCAGAAGCTGTTTTGCGTTATTGACACGCACCGTTTTCAGGTATGCAAGGGGAGATTTTGAAAAGTATTTTTTGAATTCGTTTCGGAAATACACTTCGCTTAATTCCGCGTCCTTTGCAAGACTTGCCACAGATATTGGTGAGCTGAAATTGTTGTCTATAAATGACTTTGCAACTCTCATGCGCTTGGGAATGGGATGAACGGGTCTGTTCATCATATCAAACAAAGAATAGATAAGCGACATACATTTATATCTGTTTTCACCGTCGGAAGAATAAATATCGCACAGTTCGGAAAAGGCTGCCGCAATCTCGGGGTTTGTTACGCATGATATGATCGGACCGTTATAAATGCGCACGGGCTGCGTCTTGAACTGTATAAGATACATACTTCCACTCTCATCCACCCGCGTGCGGTAACCGACCCCTGCGGGCATGAAAGTTATGTCATTTGCTTTTGCTGTATATGCGTGCTGCCCCACTTCAAAAGCAGCCTTTCCGGATATACGCAGTGAAAGGGAATTAAATTCACGACCGGCAACGTATTGCATGTTATGTTTTTTATAATCAAATTTGTATGCCCACAGCTCGGTCACAACAGCGTTTTTATCAAATACCATTGCTCACACCACCTTACGTTCATATGATAACATTAAATTTTCAAAAAAACAAGTTTCGAAATATTAAAATTTTATGCGGTTTATTATTGCAGTACGTAAATCAAATCGTTATAATAAAGAAAAACCGAGGAGGTAGCGAACCATGGAAAATTTATTAAAAGCTATAAACGAAACAGTAAAGCGCGAAGGCATTGACCTTATAGGCTATGCGGAAAAGGCGCGCTTTGACGCACTTGCACCCGAAGTAAATCCTTTTTCCATCTTCCCCGAGGGAAAAACAGTAATACTTGTCGGCAAACGCATCTGCCGAGGCTCTTTGCGCGGTGTTGAAGAAGGTACAAACTTTGGCGACTATAGTCTTTTTGGCAAAAACTGGCTTGAGGACGAATTTTTGTCCATTGCGTGCTATGGACTTGTAAATACGCTGGAAGATCACGGCTGGGAAGCAGTCCCCGTGTTCCCCAACCCATCGGAGCTCTCCCCCACAGGAATTTCCGTTGGTGATGGCAGACCCGCTCCCAATGTATTCCCCGATTTTGACTATGCTGCTGTTGCCTGCGGTCTTTGTGAAATCGGTATAAACGGATTACCGCTTTCTGAAAAATACGGTTCACGCCAGCGTTTCCACATGATAATTACCGATGCGGAGCTGCCGTCTACTCCAATCATGACCGAAAGCGTGTGCGACGGATGTATGGAATGTGCAAAGTCCTGCCCGCTCGGAGCCATAAGCACCACAGAGTTTGACGAGATCGAGATCTGCGGCAAAGTGATGAAGGTTGCAAAGATAGATTACGAAAAATGCAAGGAATGCAAAAACGGTGCCGTGAAAAACAGATTTTCCGCAAAAGCCCGCCCCGACAGAGTGGCTGCAATATGCAACCGCACATGTATGGTGTGCCTTGAAGAAAAAAAGGCGGTTTCAAACCTTTTTGAAAACAGCTTCAGATCGCAAAGCAGCTGGAGCATTGGCGGTGAAAAATCCATCGAAAACAGAGATGAGGCAAACGTGCTCGGCGGAGAATTTTCCAAATCCGGCAACAGAGGTAACAGAAAATGAAGCTTACATCTCAAATGATAAAGGAGTATGCAAAGGAAATAGGGCTTGACTGCATAGCCATCGGAAACATCGAACGCTTTAAAAATGCGCCTGTTCTTATGTCGCCCCTTACATATTTCCCCAAAGCAAAATCCGTGATTGCCGTTGCAATGCGCATTCCCCGCGGAACCTACCGCGGCATTGAGGAAGGCACCCACTGGCACAACTACACATTTTACTCATACAACAAGCTCAATTCCCTTTTCCGCCCAAAAAAGACCTACGAGCTGTGCTGCTTTATTGAGGATCACGGCTGGGAGGCTGTTGCCCACTATCCCGCAGTCCCCGAAGGCAACGGCACAACGCGTGAGCCTGTGGCAGAAGGAAAAGTTCCCGCAGATGTGGTCTGCAGCGTGCGGGTTATTGCCGCAGGATGCGGACTTGGCGAGATAGGCTTTTCCAAAGTATTCCTTACCAAAAAATTCGGTCCGCGTGTACGTATCGGGCTTATATTCACCGACTGTGAGCTTGAGCCTGATCCGATACTTGATACGGGAGATATATGTATCCACTGCGGTGCCTGCAAGCGCGAATGCCCCGGTAACGCTGTTCCCGATATCAAGGATCCGTCAAAACGACTGACCGTTGATTTCGGAGAAAAAAAGATCTGGTACGGCGACGTGCATATGGGAAGATGCACCCTTTCGCACCACGGTTTCAACAACGAGTGCTCTCCGTTCCACAAAAAGGAGTTCCCCAACATGGCATTTGACGTGCGGAATTCGCAGATGACAGAAGAAGAGGCATACATTCTTTGCTATTCGCTTGCATCCGCAAAATGGGGCAGAAAACCCGAAACCAATTCTGTTCTGGAATATTACGATTATATTCTGAAGCACACCGGTTATTTTGCCATATGCGGAGCACGCGGATGCATACGTGCCTGCATGAATGCTCTTGAGGGTGCCGATAAAATAGAAAACAAGTTCCACAACAAATTCTATAAAAAGAAATCGTGGCTGCTTCCAAATCAGCCTGAGGACTTGCCGGGCGGTGTTAATCCTTACAGAGAAAAATATCTTGACGAAAAGTACCCCGGTATCCGCAAAAACGAATACGAAAGACCCAAAGAATAAAAGCAGCTCCCTTGCAAATCCTGCAAGGGAGCATTTATGTTACATCAATAAAAAGTTATTCGGCAAGCAGTTTGCCCTTTATCTTTGAGTCGTATACCTGATAAAGCACATAAATAAAATACGAAAGGAAAATACTCATAAAGAAGCCCTCGATAACGCGGGGAGTGTTAAAGAGCCAATAAGAGAAGTTGCCGTAAGTGCCTGCATACAGTTTCATCAGAAGTGCGGTATTTATACTCGTCTGCACAAGTTCTGCACAAAGCACCGACATAAATATCTTTGCGGCAAGGTTGCCCGTATCATATTTCTTTTCTGCAACGATGAGAAATACAAGAAGCAAAAGCCCGAGAATTGCAAATCCGAGAAGAACTGCACAGATTATATTGAGCGTGGATGCAAAGCCCGAGGTAAAGCTTGCCGTTTTGATTATTGTGTCTTCACCGTCAATATTTACTATCTGATAATTCACATGCTTTGCAGGGTCATCAGGGAGCTTGATCTTCTGTGAATTGCTGATGGCATATTTAAAAGCGATTTTTGTGGGAACCGAATAATTTTCGCGATCTTCTATAAGCTCCTGCACAGAAAGGATGTTATCCTGCGTTGGGAAAGTGCCGTCATATACATGGTCGTTCCCTATTGAAACAAAGCTATATATGCCGGAAGCGGCAGAAACAACAACGGCAGCTGAAAGAAATACTTTTATCCATCTTGCACTGTGCTTTTTAAGAAGCGCAAAAACAAGTCCCTTTATAAATCCCGCAATAAAAGCTGTGACAGTAAACCATGGCACATACGCTCCCGCCC
>JAFYUY010000056.1 GCA_017549405.1 Clostridia bacterium
ATAAAAATTAAATTTGTGTTTTTTGGTGACTTTGTTGCCGAAAAACACTCCTATATGAGGCGTTTTCGGTGAGAAAATGCCTCATGGGGGGGAGTTCACGAGGGGGAACTCGTTCCCCTTCGTGAAGCGTGGAGCACATGCTACACGCTCTAATGCACTCCCTCGGTCAAGGGAGTGCATTTTTGCAGAGTGCCTAAGCTTTCCGATTTTTCTATATCTGTTTTTTTATCTGCAACAGCGCTCCTTTTTCAAGCCTTGACACTTGCGCCTGGGAAATGTTTATCTCCTTTGCCACTTCCATCTGGGTCTTGCCGCGGAAAAATCTCAGCTCTATTATGTTGCGCTCGCGTTGGGAAAGGCTTTTTATTGCCTCGGAGATTGCAATGCTCTGAAGCCAGCTTTCGTCGGTGTTTTTGGTATCGCTTATCTGATCCATAACGTAAACGGAATCCCCGTTTTCCGAAAAAACCGGTTCATATAAGGAGATGGGGTCTGTGATGGCATCAAGGGCATTTACCACCTCACACCGCTCCACGCCAAGCTCCTTTGCCATTTCTTCAATGGACGGCTCCCGCCCGAGGGCGGATGAGAGTTTTTCTTTTACGGTAAGCGCACGGTATGCAAGATCGCGCACCGAGCGCGAAACACGGATAACGTTGTTGTCACGCAGAAATCTTCGAAGCTCTCCGATTATCATGGGAACGGCATAGGTGCTGAACTGTACGCCGAGTGTCACATCAAAATTGTCTATGGCTTTTATAAGACCTATGCATCCTATCTGAAAAAGGTCGTCGGGGTTTTCCCCACGGGATGAAAAACGCTTTATAACGCTGAGAACAAGCTTTAAATTCCCCGCCACAAGCTCCTCACGGGCAGCTTCGTCGCCCTCCTTTACCCGTAACAGCAGATCGTTTTTTTCCTTTGCCGAAAGAACTTTTAATTTTGCGGTGTTCACACCGCATATTTCCACCTTTCCGTTGTGCATAAAATTCACCCTTCGGTTTTTCATTTATACACAGAGTATTGCCGCAAGGCAATGAAAAAATACAGAAATCAAAGTTTAATACAGTAAAATTCCCCTTTAAGAAATCGTCTGTCGGGAATTTGAGGGCAGATGCGTGACTCTTTTCAATGTGTTTGGGATCTTTTCGAAGAAAAAATAAAACTATCGCAGAAAAGTGAAAATTAGATGAAATATAAGGTAAATTCGTTGACACAAGAGTAATATAAATGTATAATAATTAGGATGCATAATTATTTTTTTGAGAAAGGAAATGATACATTGAAACGCTGGCTGTCTTACGCAAAGCCGTATGTGGCATATTTTATTTTAGGACCCCTTTGCATGATCATTGAGGTCGCGGGTGAAGTGATCATGCCCGTCTTTTTGGGAATGATAATAAACGGAGGACGGGACGGCACCCTTACTCCCGCAAAGTCCGCAGGCATTGCGGGACTTATGATACTTACCGCCGTAATAATGATGGCGGGAGGAGTCGGAGGTGCGTATTTCGGTGCAAAGGCCTCGGTAAACTACGGAAACGACATCCGTCGAGATGTTTACAAAAAAGTGCAGAAGTTTTCTTTTGCCAATATCGACAAATTTACCACAGGCTCCCTTGTCACCCGTCTTACAAACGATGTGACTCAGATACAGAATTTTGTCAATATGCTGCTTCGTATGTGCCTGCGCTCACCGGGTATGCTTATTGGTGCTACCATCATGGCAGTATCGTTGCGCCCAAAGCTTTCTATCGTTTTTGCGGTGACGGTGCCGCTCATGCTTATATGCCTTTTGCTTGTTATCCGCACGGCATTTCCGCGCTTTGCAAAAATGCAGGAAAAGGTGGATAAGCTCAATAATACCGTGCAGGAAAACGTTTCCAATGTGCGTGTTGTAAAATCCTTTGTGCGTGAGGAGTACGAGGTCGAAAAGTTTAAAGAAGCAAACCGCGACCTTAAAGAAACGGGACTTTCTGCCCAGAGAATAATCATTCTCAATGGTCCCATAATGACTCTCTTTATGAACATCACAATAGCACTTGTGGTGTGGATAGGCTCACAGCTCGTTATGGGCAACGAAAATTCCATGCCCGTGGGCGATCTTTCGCAGTTTGTTACATACGTAAACCAGATACTCATGTCTCTCATGATGCTCACCTTCCTGTTTATGTCCACCTCCCGAGCTATGGCAAGCGGAAAGCGTATTGCCGAGGTGCTTGACGAAAAAGAAGATATTTCCGATGCAGGCTGCGCTCTGCCGGATATGAAGGTCACCCGCGGAGAGATAGAATTCAAAAACATAAGCTTCCGTTATTTCAAAAACAGCCATGACTGCGTTCTTGAGAATATAGACCTTACCATTCCGGCAGGAAGCACCGTGGGAATTATAGGTTCCACGGGATGCGGCAAGACCACCCTTGTTTCGCTTATTCCGCGCCTTTACGATGCGGATGGCGGAGAGGTTCTTGTGGACGGCGTGAATGTGCGTGATTACAGTCTTAAGAATCTGCGTGATGGTGTTGGCATGGTGCTGCAGAAGAATATTCTTTTCTCCGGCTCCATAGAAGATAATCTTCGTTGGGGCAACGAGGATGCCACGGACGAGGAAATTGCGGCTGCAGCGTCGGCTGCTCAGGCGGACGGATTTATCCGCAGCTTTTCCGGCGGATATGGGGCTCAGCTTGAGCAGGGCGGAGTCAATGTTTCCGGAGGACAAAAACAGCGTCTTTGTATTGCACGTGCTCTTCTTAAAAAACCAAAGATTCTCATTCTCGACGACTCCACAAGTGCCGTGGATACCGCAACGGAAGCAAAGATCCGCGAGCAGTTCCGCACAACACTTTCGGGGTCCACAAAGATAATAATTGCCCAACGCATAAGCTCTGTTATGGATGCGGATATGATAGTAGTCATGAACGACGGCAAAATAACGGGCGTGGGCAGTCATGAGTCTTTACTTGATTCCAATGCGGAATACCGCGAGATATATACCTCCCAGATGGAGGGCAAAGATACTGCTGCGGAAAAGGAGGGCAAATAAATGGCAAGAACATTATCCGAACTTCAAAAGCAGTATAATTCCTCCGCAAAGGCACCCCGTCCCGGTATGGGAATGGGACCAAGACGTGGAGGACCTCCCGGTGCAAAGGGAAAACCCAAAAACACAAAGGATACGGTAAAACGCCTTTTTGCATATGTGGGAAAATACAAACTGCGCCTTTTTGCGGTGCTTATATGTATGCTTCTCACCTCGGTGTCAAGCCTTATAGGCTCCTTCATGCTGGCGCCAATAATCAATAAAATTGCAATACATGTTTCGGGTACGGGATCGGAAAAGCTCAGTATCATGGAACAGCTTTCCGATAATATCATCACAAAAATAACGGGCTCCGTAACGGGTCCATTGGAAGAACTTGTTGATTTTTCAAGATTCGGCGATTACGGCTATGTTATGATGTATATTTTTGTGGCTCTTTTAATACTTATTGCCGTTTACGTGGTGGAAGTGGCTGCAAACTATGCCCAGAGCCGTATAATGATGACGGTTTCCCAAGGCTCCCTTGAGGCAATACGAAACGATCTTTTTGCAAAGCTTCAGAAGCTCCCCGTAAGATATTTCGATAATCACCCCACGGGAGAGATAATGAGCCGATTTACAAACGATGTTGATAATATCGGCATGATGTTGGATAATTCCCTGATATCCGTAATATCGGGTGCTGTTACCATTGTGGGCACATTGGTGTTTATGTTTACCACAAATGTGCTTCTCACCGTTATAACCGTGGTGTTTGTGCCCATCTTTGCAAAGGGCGGTGTGCTTATTGCAAGTAAGAGCCATAAATACTATTCGGGTCAGCAGGCTGCTCTCGGTGCCATAAACGGCTATATCGAAGAGACAGTTACCGGTCAGAAGGTCATTAAGGTATTCAACCACGAGGACGATTCCGTGGAAGAATTTTCATATCTCAACGATGACCTTCGCGATAAGCAGTTCAAAAGCCAGTTTTACGGCGGAATAATGGGACCCATTATGGGAAATACTTCGCAGATAAGCTATGCGCTTACCGTTGGCATTGGCGGTATCCTTATGTGCGTTGCGGGTATGATGCCGGGAGCACTTACTGTGTTTGCTCAGTATTCAAAGAGATTTTCTTTCCCCATAAATAATATTTCTCAGCAGACAAGCGCTATCTTCTCTGCTCTTGCAGGTGCCGAGCGTGTGTTTGCGGTAATAGATTCCCCCGAGGAGCCTGCCGATGTTCGGGATGCTAAGGTGTTTGACGATGATGAGGGCGGAATGAAGGGTTATGTGGAGCTTAAAAATGTGACCTTCGGATATAATCCCGATAAGACCGTACTCAAAAATATTTCGCTTTACGCAAAGCCCGGGCAGAAGATCGCTTTTGTCGGCTCAACGGGTGCGGGCAAGACCACAATTACCAATCTGCTCAACCGATTCTACGATATAGAAGAGGGAGAGATAACCATAGACGGCGTCAATATAAAGGACATAAAACGTGAGCACCTGCGTGAAAATATAGCCATGGTGCTTCAGGACACACACCTGTTTTCGGGCACCGTGCGTGAAAATATCCGCTATGGCAGACTCGATGCCACGGATGAGGAAGTGGAGCAGGCGGCAAAGACCGCAAGTGCCCATTCCTTCATAATGCGCCTTGAAAACGGCTACGACACATTGCTTGAGGGTGACGGTGCGAATCTTTCCCAGGGTCAGCGCCAGCTGCTCAATATTGCCCGAGCTGCCCTTTCAAAGGCACCAATACTTGTTCTTGATGAAGCCACAAGTTCTGTTGATACTCGTACCGAGCGACACATAGAGCACGGTATGGACAGACTTATGAAAGACCGCACCACTTTCGTTATTGCCCACAGACTTTCCACGGTGCGCAATTCCGATGCCATAATGGTGCTTGAGCGCGGAGAAATAATCGAGCGCGGAGACCATGAGCAACTGCTTGCGCAAAAGGGCAGATATTACGAGCTTTACACCGGAAAAGTAGAGCTTGACTAACGGGAAAAATAAAAAACACACAGAAAGGGGAGATGCGGTATGAAACTGCGAAGCTTTGGCGAATCACGGACATCCGCCGCACGTATAATATTCATAATAGCGGTATTTGTCGTTGCCCTTGCGGCTTTTGTCACAAGGCTTTTAACATTGCAGGTGGCGGAAAGCGAGCATTATAAAGAGCTTGCGGCTCCGAAAAACGAAAAGACCGTGCTTGTGCAGACCACCCGTGGAGAGATAGTGGACCGCAACGGTGAAAAGCTTGTCACAAACCGCGGCACATACAGCATAGTCTTAAACCGCTCCCTCCTTCCGCGCGGACAGGAAAACAAGGTCATTCTTGATCTTCTGGCTTTTTTTGATAAGCATTATATCACATTGCCCGACATAATGCCCGCAGAGCAGGCGGCTCCCTATAGATTTATACAACCCGAGGACAGTGCGGGCAAGCGGTATTTGCGTACATTTTTACGCAATACCGAAAAGACCGAGAACGAGATATACGGAACTGCGCTTTACGAATTTTGCCTTAAACGTTATGGTGCCGAAAAGCTTTCGGATATAACATCGGAAGAGCTTCGCCGCCTTATGGGTCTGCGCTATGCCATGGAGGCAAATGATTTTTCGGTGGCGGTGCCGTATACTCTCATACAAAATGCCGATGTGATACTGGTAAGTGAGCTTTCCGAGCGTCTTTATACTCTTCCGGGTGTGGAAATAACCGTGGAGAGTACCCGCCATTATCCGGGCGGAAGCCTTGCCGCCCATCTTCTCGGCAGAATAGGCCCCATATATGCAGAGGAAGCGGAAAAATACAAAGCCATGGGCTATGCTCTTGATGAGATAGTGGGAAAAGACGGGGCTGAGCTTGCTTTTGAGCAGTATTTAAAAAGCTCCGACGGCTATAAGACCGTGGAATATTCTGCCGACGGCGAGGATATACTTTCGGAAAAGGTATCTGAAAAATATCCGCCCGTTTACGGCAAGACCGTTGTGCTGACAATAAGTGCAGGTATGCAGCGGGCTGCTGAGGAGGCACTTAAGAAAACGGTTGATTCCATAAACATACAGAATATCCGAAACGGCAATCCCAACCGTGCATCGGGTGCCGTTGTGGTAATGGATCCCGACAGCGGTGCGGTCTATGCCGAGGCAAGCTACCCCACATATGACCAGAATACCTACCGAGATACCATATCCGATATGCTTACCGACAATTCCCGACCGCTTCTCAACCGCGCGGTCAACGGAATATATCCCCCGGGCTCCACCTTTAAGATAGCCACCGCTGCTGCGGCACTTCATCACGGCATAGTGGATGAAAACACCCGCTTTTACGATAGCGGTATATACCGGGAATACGAAGACTACCAGCCACATTGCTGGCATTTCGATAAATACGGCACCGCCCACGGATGGCAGAATGTGGTGGATGCCATAACGAATTCCTGCAACTACTACTTCTTTGAAGTGGGAAGACTGCTCGGACTTGAAAGATTAAACGAATATGCCTCAAAGCTCGGCCTTGGCGAAAAAACAGGTATCGAAACGGGCGAGGAAACGGGAATTCTTGCGGGGGACAAATACCGCGCAAGTATAGGACTTCCCTGGAATCCCGGCGACCTTATACAGTCGGCGATCGGTCAGTCCGACAACAGCTTTACCCCCATTCAGCTTGCATCGTTCTTTTCCACCGTGGTAAACGGAGGAACAAGATATAAGGCGCACGTGTTAAAGGAAGTAAGAGATTTTGGCACGGGAGAGGCTGTTGTTGAAACAAGTCCCCAAATACTTGATACCGTGGAGATATCCGATAAGAATCTTGAAATTTTAAAGCGCGGAATGAGATCCGTTGTGGAAGACGGAACTGCCGCATCCGTGTTTGTGAATTACCCCCATTCCGTAGGCGGAAAAACAGGTACTGCCCAGCGCGGAAAGGGTGATGACAACACCGTTTTTGCGGGTTTTGCGCCCTATGATTCACCTGAAGTCGTGGTTTCCGTGGTTATCGAAGCGGGCGTTCACAGCTATACTGCCGCAAGCGTTGCAAAGGCTGTTTTTGACTATTATTTTGCCAACACAGAAGAATTTTCGGAGTGAACTTTATTAAATGAAAAAATTATTTCTGCGTCTTAAAGAAAAAAAGGAACAAGCTGAAAAAAACACCGGTCGGGACGAATTCCGAGAAGTGCTTTGTTACCCCGCAGTAAAGGTTGCGGGGATCGCAGTGATACTTTCTCTGCCTGTGGCGTTGCTTTCCCTTTGCTTTCCCGCCTTTGCAGAATATTATTCCCGAACTGTGGGCGAGTTTTTACGCATGGTGCTTTCGAAAATAACGGGGATACTGCCGTTTTCGCT
This sequence comes from Clostridia bacterium, assembly GCA_017549405.1. GTDB lineage: Bacteria > Bacillota > Clostridia > Oscillospirales > CAG-382 > UMGS1052. The sequence goes on from JAFYUY010000056.1 coordinate 7,394, forward strand.
GGCTGAAACGATTATAGTTTGCGGCGGCATATATGTTGTTGCGGGCACAGTTTACGGATTTGTCGAAATGTTCCGCAAGAGCGATACGGTGTCACAGTTTGAACTGAATTTCAACCGCAGAATAACCTGTGCCGTGCTGAGCTTTCTTGCGATTTACAATTTCACCTTTGCTCCGTGCAACAGAAGATTTGATCTTGAAGACAACATGGGGCTTGTCCGTTCACCGCTTACGGCACAGCAGCTTTACGACTGTATGGTGATAGTGAACGACGAGCTTGAAAAATGCATTGAAAAAGGAGATATCCGCTTTTCTGCCGATGGCTCCTCGTGTATGCCCTGGTCATATGCCGAGCTTAACGAAAAGCTCAACCGTGCTTTTGCAGAGTATTCAAAGGACCACGAATATGTGGGCGGATTCTCGTCCCGTGTTAAGCGTGTGGCACTTTCTCCGCTTATGACCTATACTCATATTTCGGGAATATATATTCCTTATACGGGCGAGGTCAATGTAAATACCAATTACCCCGATTTTGTTGTCACATTCACCCATGCGCACGAAATGGCGCATCAGCGTGGCATCGCCCGCGAGGATGAGGCGAATTTTGTGGCGTTCACGCTACTCTATGAGCACGGTGATAATTATATGCGCTATTGCGCCCTTACAGAGCTTTATGATTACTTAGGCGATGCGCTGTTTTCGGCTGACCCCGGTCTTTTTGAAAAAATGCTTTATATAAGCCATCCCACGGTAATACGCGAGATGATAGCATTTGAAAACTTTTTCGTGCCGTATGCGGATTCGGCAGCATCGGAAATAATGGGCGCAGTCAACGATACCTCCATAAAGCTGCGTGGCGATTCCGCAGGTGCCAAAAGCTACAATATGATGGTAGAACTTGCCGCCGCATATTTCGGAGTGACGGATAACAATGGATAATTTGAAAGATATAAATATACCGCCTGTTCCCGAATCTGTCAGGGGAAAGCTTTGCGGAGATTTTGTTACGGAAGATATCGGCAGAAGCGGGGATTGGGTCCTTATGTTCCGTGACAGGGTGCTCAAAATATCCCCTGCGGGACGCGGTCTTGCACGTGAGGAGCGTGCCATGCGCTTTCTTTGCGGAAAACTGCGTGTGCCCGATGTTATTGCATTTGAAACAGACGGACAAAACGATTTTCTTTTAATGTCCCGCATGGAGGGGCAAATGGCATGCAACACAAGCCTTTCGCAAGAGAAAACGGCGGTGCTGCTTGCTCACGCTATCAAAGAGATTTCTGCCGTGGATATTTCGGAATGTTTTCTTCCCGATGCGGAGGAGGCAGATCTTGCTGCTGCAAAGGAAAATATTCAAAGCGGCAAAGTGCAGGGCTCGGAGCTTTTCGGTTTTCCCGATGCGCAAAGTCTTTATATGTGGCTTTGCGGGCATAAACCCGCACCCGAAGTTTTCTCCCACGGAGATTTTTGCCTTCCGAACGTTTTTATAAATGACGGAAAATGCGGTTTTATCGATCTTGGCGGTGCGGGCGTTGCGGGGAAATGGCGTGATATTTCCATGTGCCTGTGGTCAATGAGATATAACTTCTGCGCAGAGGATATGGCGGTTTTTGAAAGCGCAGAAATGAAGAATTACGAATATGGCTTTTTTGAAGAGCTTGGTCTTGCTCCCGATGAAGAAAAGATAAATTACTATCTTTTGTTGGGAAAGCTGTTCTGACAAAAGGCGGATTTACAAAAGGAGAATCATGTATCCCGATTACAAATGCCCCGTATGCGGGCAAAGCCTTATTTTAAATGAAAAAAGCTTTAAGTGCATGAGCAATCATACCTTTGATATTGCAAAAGAGGGGTATGTGAATTTTGCACTTGGCAAAAGCGACAGCGGAGACAGTGCCGAAATGTGTGCATCTCGCAAAAGCTTTCTTTCGAAGGGGTATTATGCTCCCTTTGCGAATCTCATAAACGATACTTTGAAAAAATATTGCCCCGATCTGAAACTGCTTGCAGATGCCGGGTGCGGTGAGGGGTACTATCTCAGAAATATAAGGCAGGAGTTTCCCGATGCGCATCTTTACGGTGTTGATCTTGCAAAAAATGCCGTAAAGCTTGCCGCCAAAAGCGAAAAACAGTCACAAGGTCTTAAAAATATGTATTCCGTGTGCGGCATATTTTCTCTGCCGCTGAATGACGGCTGTGCCGATGCGGTGATATCTGTTTTTGCCCCCGTGGGTGCGGAGGAAAATCTGCGAGTTTTGCGAAGCGGCGGTCATATGTTTGTGGCAGGCCCCGGCAAACGTCATCTTGAAGGTCTGAAAAACGCACTTTATGATGTGCCCTACGATAACGAAGAAAAGGTAAATCAATACGATGGCTTTGAATTTGTCGGAAAGGAAACCGTAAGCTACTCCGAAAAAATTGCGGGCGAGGATATCTACGACCTTTTTACCATGACACCCTACTATTGGAAAACAAAGAAGTCCGACAGTGAAAAGCTGCGTTTACTGACAAGCCTTGAAACACGGCTTGAATTTGAAGTTTTTGTATACAGAAAGGAAGATCGTTCATGACAAATACGGTGGAAAAGATATGCTCCGATATCCGCGAAAGACTTGAAAAGATCCACACAAGAGAGCTTGCGGGCAAAGAACTTCTTCTCATATCCGACCAGTATTCGGGACTGTGGATGGAGCACGTTTATGACTCTGTTATCTATGCCAAGATGGATAACAGTAAGCTTTATCTTGCAAAAAATGCCATTGAGCTTTTTATCGACAATCAAAAGCCCGACGGTCAGTACCCCTTTATGGTGTGGCTCAATGGCGATAAGACAGTATTCGGTTATAGCCAGATACAGG
>JAFYUY010000057.1 GCA_017549405.1 Clostridia bacterium
AGTACCCCGAGGGGTTATCGCCGCAACCGATGGAAAGCACGGCAAAATGAATGTTACCGCAGTCAAAGGAATACCAGGTGGGACCGTAAAGGCGCTCATAAAAGCTTTCGCCGTAATCCGTGCCGATAAAATCGTGGTTTCCTATGGCATATCTCACGGGACAGCCGAGCGTTTCGCAATTCATTGCAAGGTAGTGGCGGCGCACACCGTCATCTCGGCACAGATCTCCCGTGTGCATAAAGAAAGCCGAGTTGTTTTTCCGCACCTGTTCCCGCATGAACGGGATAAAATCGGCATGAGGACGGTTTTCTATCTCGGTATCGGAGGTGTGAAAAAAGTTGAAGACTTCGTCTGTTGGTGTGGGGTCTATATAAAAATCGTAATCGCCCGTATGATCTTCCGTGCATATGTACCAGTCATTGTGACGGGAAGTCAGAACACTTACGTTTATAATGCGTGCACGCTCCCAGCCTTCAAGAAAAAAACGTCCCTCGTTGTCTGTGAGAACGGTGTTTCGTCCGTCGGAAACGGGAATGTTTGCCAACGGATCTTTTGTTTTTCGATCAAAAACTCTGCCTGTAAAAGCCATAAAAATACCTCCCAAAAGGGTGTTATATGCAAATATTATAGTACGCGAAAAAAACAAAGTCAATAAAATTGCAATAATTTTCACAAAAACGCGAATTAAATATAAACAAATATTCAGCAATACGCTCTTTTTTGAAAATAAAATAAAAATATCGTAAAATGCTCTTGATTTTGGTCTTAAAACAGAGTATACTAACTCGGGTTGCCGAAAAATGTCGGCAAGCCAAATATTTATTTTAAATTTTGAAAAGAAGGTATAATTCAATGAACACGCTGTTATCCGTTTCAATAGCTCTCCTTGCAGGACTTTTGATGACAAGGCTTTTCAAACCGTTAAAGCTTCCGTCGGTTACGGCATATCTTATCGCAGGCGTTCTTGTGGGACCTTATTGCCTTGGCGCTCTGGGCGTTCCGGGGCTCGGTTTTACAAGTGCAGATGCTGTTTCAAGCCTTTCGCTCATATCAGAGGTGGCACTTGGCTTTATAGCTTTTTCCATAGGAAATGAATTCCGTCTTGACGATCTTAAAAACACGGGTAAGCAGGCACTTGTGATAGGTATTTTCCAGGCACTTGTTGCAACTCTTCTTGTCGACCTTGCCCTTGTCGGTGTTTACTATCTCATGCCGGGAAAAATATCCGTTGCGCAGGCAATAACCCTCGGAGCCATTGCTACTGCAACCGCTCCTGCGGCAACCCTTATGGTAGTTCGTCAGTATAAGGCTAAAGGTCCGCTCACATCTCTTCTTCTTCCCATAGTTGCCCTTGACGATGCCGTGGGTCTTATAGTGTTTGCCGTTTCTTTCGGTGTGGCAAAGACACTTGTTACGGGAACTATCGATCTCATTTCCATTTTCATCAACCCCTTGCTCGAGATAATCTGCTCGCTTATACTCGGTGCCGTTATGGGTTGGGTGCTCACGCAGCTTGAAAAGCTTTTCAACTCCAACACAAACCGTCTTAATCTTACTATTGCCGTGGTATTTCTTACCGCGTCCCTTTCCATGTTCGATTTCCACGCAGGTCCTTTCCACATCAGCTTTTCTTCGCTTCTTGTGTGCATGATGCTGGGAACTGTGTTCTGCAATATATGCTCGCTTTCGGGTGACCTTATGGCGGCATCCGATAAATGGACTTCGCCTCTTTTTGCCGTGTTCTTTGTTATCAGCGGTGCGGAGCTTGAACTTTCGGTATTCACGGACCTTGCAATAGTTGTTATCGGTCTTGTATACATAATCTTCCGCTCGCTCGGTAAATATCTTGGAACTTTTATCAGCGCAAAATCCGTAAAGTGTGCACCCAATATATGCAAGTATCTTGGTATCACCCTCCTTCCCCAGGCGGGAGTGGCTCTCGGTATGTGTACAACGGCAATGCAGCTTGGCGATGCAGGCAGGCTTATCCGCAACATCACACTCTTTGCAGTTCTCATTTATGAGCTGTTCGGTCCCATGTTCACAAAGATGGCACTTACTGCAGCAGGTGATATCAAGCCTATGTCCGATGAGGTCAAGCACCGTCGCCGCATGAAGCTTGAAGCTGCACAGAATGAAAAGAAGTAAGTATCACAAAATCGCATAAAAATATCAGGCAGTGGCGAATCGCTTCGGTGATTCGCCACTCTTTGTTTTTACTATCTCTTTGAGTTTTTTGTATTTTTGCCATTTTAATATAAAAACCATTGATTATTTTAAGTATTTAGAATATAATGATATATATAATGCTTAAAATGGGTTTATGTGCCCGATTTGTGAGGATCATCCCTTCTTTGCGGCATATAAAATATAAAACATAATTTTACAAAATTTGATTTTACAAAATACAATTTTACCGAAAGGTCGTTTGCAATGGAAAAATATATAAATACAAAGCTTGAGGCATATGCCGAATATATCCGCGGCAAAAACTGTGCGGTGCTTGGTGTGGGGATAAGCAATATCCCGCTTATAAAATTTTTGCTTTCGCTTGGCGCAAAGGTTACCGCGCGCGATAAAAAACCGCTGGGGGAACTCAGGGAAAACCCGGGACTTGATATAGATACACTTAAAAGTGCGGGAGTTGAATTTATCACGGGCGAGGGGTATCTTGATGACCTTTGCGAGGATATAATATTCAAGACTCCGGGACTCCGCGGTGATAATGAGAAGATCCTTGAAGCATATAAAAACGGAGCGTGTGTCACAAGCGAAATGGAAGTCTTTCTTTCGCTTTGCCCGTCAAAGATAATCGCAGTTACGGGAAGCGACGGCAAGACCACCACAACGACGCTTTGTGCAAAGCTTCTTGAGCAAGCGGGCAAGAACGTGTTTCTTGGCGGAAATATCGGAAAACCCCTGCTTTGCGAGGTTGGCAATATGGCACCGTCTGATTTTGCCGTGCTTGAGCTTTCAAGCTTCCAGCTTCATTCCATAGGCTACAATCCCGACGGCACGGAAAAGACTCTTGGTTTTTCCTTCCCCGATGTCGGAATAGTTACAAACGTAAGCCCCAATCATCTTGACTGGCATACAGATTATCAAGAGTATGCCGAAAGCAAAAAAGTAATATTCAAATATATGCGACACGGCGGAAGGTTCGTTACCAATGCGGCAAACGAAATAACCTGCGGTTTTGCGGAGGAAGCAAAGGTGCGTGGACTTTGTGTTCATATGTTTTCTTCCCGTGTTGCAACAGATAATTACTATGCCGACGGTGAAAATATTTATAAAAACGGTGTGAGCTTTCTTTCCCGTGCGGAAATAAAGCTTCCCGGCACCCACAACACCGAAAACTATATGGCGGCAATATGTGCGACCGAAGAATTCGTCGGAGCGGATGATGTAAAGCACGTTGCCGCAACTTTCGGCGGGGTGGAACACAGACTCGAATATGTGGCAACGATCGATGGTGCCATGTTTTATAACAGCTCTATTGATTCTTCGCCGTCAAGGACCATTGCGGCAATAACCAGCTTTCCGAAAACCGGGAGCAAAAAACTCATTCTCATAATGGGCGGTTATGATAAGAATATCCCTTATGCTCCTGTCGGAGAACCCGTTTGCGATATGGCTCGTGCGGTATTTCTGTGCGGTGCAACGGCTCAAAAGATAAAAGAAGCCATAGAAAGTGCAAAGAATTTCGATAATACCACGGAAATATTCACCTTTACCGATTTCAGATCTGCCGTATGTGCGGCAAAGGAATTTTCGCACAGCGGAGATAAAGTAATACTCACTCCGGCATCTGCAAGCTTCGATATGTTCCGCAATTTTGAAGAGCGCGGAAGAGTTTTCAGAAATATAGTGCACGAACTGTGCGCTGAAGGAGAAACAAAGTAAAAAGAAAGGCGATAAAAAATGACCTTTTCTCAGGCAAAAAAACTTATAAAGAAAATATATGCGGAGCTTGCCTCAATTCCTGCAGTGAGCGGAGATGAGGAGCTTTGTGCCGAAAAAGTAAAACATACCGTGGAAAGCCTTACGGATTTCTTTACGGAATTTTCAGCACTTCCGGCGGGAGGTATGCTTTTTACCCACAGATGCGGTATTGAAAATGCAAAAAAGCTTCTCATAGATGCACATTTCGATACCGTGGGATTTGCCGTTACTGAGTTGCTTGACGGTGGTTTCGTGCGTGTTTCTCCCGTGGGTGGTGTTGACCGCAGATTGCTTTTTGCATCGGAGATCGAAATATACGGCAAAAAAACCGTAAAGGGCGTGTTTGTTTCAAATCCGCCCCATCTCAGCAAAAATTCAAATGATTCAGATGCCCTTCCGCAGATCGAGGATATACCCGTGGATACCGGTCTTTCCGATAAAGCGTTGCGTGATACAGTGTCGGTGGGGGATACAGCGGGATTCGTGTTTTCCCCGTGCGAGATGCTTAACGACATTCTGTGCGGCAGAAGCATGGATAACAGAATATGTGCCACTGCGGCGGTACTTTCCGCGATCATGCTTTCGCAGGACGAAGAATATCGTGATGAATGCGACATAATACTTTCGCTTTCCTCAGCCGAGGAAGTAAACGGCACGGGCGGTGCGTATCTTGGAAAGTTGTGTGCCGATGCTGCGGTGGTGCTTGACGTGAATTTCGGCAGAGATAAGGATATTCCCGAAAATGTAAGCTACAATTTCGGTGAGGGTTGCGGGGTTTCCTATTCCTGCACCACAAGCAGAGCTTTTTCCGATTGCGTGGTAAACGGTGCAAGAATGCGAGATATTCCCATCTGTACTCTGGTCGAAGCAAAGCATACGGGCACAAATGCGCATCATCTTGCAAATGCTCATCTTGCAACCCCCTGCGCCGTGCTTTCCATACCCGAAAAATATATGCACCAGGCGCACGAGACCGTGGATATGAAGGATGTTTACTCCTGCGCACGCACGCTGTGCGCAGTGGCATATGATTTTCCCGACTCGGTAAGTGAGCTTGAAAAATGCCGTGTTATTAAAAAATTACCCGCACGGGAGGTGTAACAGCTATGGATTACAGGGTTTTACAAAAACTGTGCAATGCCCCCGGAGTTTCGGGATACGAAGCCCCCGTGGCAGGGATCATTGCTGATTTGATAAGCGATTACTGCGACGGTCTTGAATATGACCGTGCGGGAAACCTTATTGCTTTCAAACGCGGAAGTCATGGTTCATGCGGGAAAAGGATTCTCTGTTCCTGCCATATGGACGAGGTGGGATTTGTCATAAATCACATCGACGAGTGCGGAAGACTGCTTTTCGAAGAAATAGGAATGATGACAAGAGCATATGTGGGAAAACGGGTGCTTGTGGGTGAAAAACGCATTCCGGGAATAATTGCCGTAAAACCCGTGCATCTTTTGGGTTCGGACGAGCGAGGAAAAGACCCCGATGAGGAAAAACTGTTTATAGATATTGGTGCGAAAAGCCGCAACGAGGCGGAAAAACTCGGGGTTTTTGCAAATTATGCAGTTTTTGATTCGGAATACGAAAATTTCGGTGATAAGAAAATAAAAGCCAAAGCCCTCGATGACCGTGTGGGATGCGCTATGCTTATCTCACTGTTAAAGCGTGGTGTGAAATACGATTCGTATTTCTCTTTCTGCGTGGGAGAAGAACTTGGACTTCGTGGCTCTACTCCCGTGTGTGAGAGAATAAAACCCGATATATGCATAAACCTTGAATGTACTACGGCAAGCGATATATACGGTGTAAAGGGTGCGAAAAAAGTGTGCACTCTTGGCGATGGTGTTGCGGTGCCGTTTATGGATAATTCTGCGGTATACGCTCCGTCGCTTTACAGATATGTGCGTGGGCTTGCGGACGAGCTTTCTATCCCTTGCCAGACCAAAACTGCAGTTGCGGGCGGCACCGATGCGGGTGCATACACTAAAATTGCGGGCGGTCGTGCCACAATAGGGCTTGCCGTCCCCACAAGATATATCCACTCAGCCTACTGCGTTGCGCAGAAGAGCGATATTGATGCCTGCGAAGAACTTCTTTTTGAGCTTTCCGACCGTATGGACGTGCTTTGCAGTATAAATGAAAGGCGGTATACACATGACCGATAATATAAAAAAACTTTATTCCGCAAGAACCGTGTGCGGAAGTGAGCATGATCTTGCGGTATTCATAAAAGAAAGACTTGCCGACCGTTGCGATGAAATTTCTTGCGACGATATGGGTAATGTTTATGCCCTGAAAAAAGGAACGGGAAAAAGTTGCCGTAAAATTGCCGTGGTATGCGCTGCCGATGAGCCGGGTTTTGTTGTCACCCATGTTGCAGAAAACGGCAGAATTTCTCTCCATGCAGTTGGCACAAAGGATTGCGGAAAATATCTCGGAATGAAAGCGGAAAGTGCCGATGGTACTCAGGGAATACTTCTTTCCGATATTTCCTTGCGCGAGAATATCGGTGCATCCGATATGTATTTTGAAACGGGTGCGGAAAGTGCGGGGGACGTGACTTTAAAAGAAGGCGACTTTATAAGTGTTCTGCAGCCTCCGGTTGCTTTAGGTAAAAACAAAATAAGCCTTGGGGTCATGGGTGAGAAGATATTTGCGGAATGCCTTGCCATAATTGCGGAATGCGGCGGAAATTACTGCTTCGACACTTATTTTGTGTTTGTTTCACAGCACACCTTTGCTTCAAGGGGCGAAAAGTGTGCAGCATATATTTTGGGAGCGGATACGGTTATTGCCCTTTGCACGGCAGAAAGCGGTAGACTCTCATGCGGAAACGGTGCTGTGATACTTACTGCCGATAGTGGCGGAAGATGTTCACGTACACTCACAAAAGAGTTGTGTGATGCGGCAGAAGGTATTGGTGTAAAGCTTAATAAATGTGCCGATATAACAAAAGGGAAGCCGTCATTTATTTCTCCCTTCATTGCGGAGGGTGCAAGGACCGCGCTTGTGGGTGCCTGTTGCGAAAAGACGGCAGAGGGTGCAAATATATGTGATTTGCGTGATATAAGATCTGCTGCGGCAACAGTTTGTGCTTATCTTATTTTTGAAGACGAAAAAGAAAATAATACGGAGGCGTAAGAAAATGAATAATTTTGAAAAATGGCTGGAGCTTGCAGAACGTGCTGAAAAGGAACTCAACGATTCGGGAGTGTTTGGCAGACTCGAAAAAACAGCTTTTATAAATCAGATGCGCGTTATGGATGCTTTCCGTGAATTTCAGGTTTCCGAATCTCATTTTTGCCCCACTACGGGATACGGCTATGATGACCGCGGCAGAGATACCCTTGAGGAAATCTTCGCCCGCGTGTTTGAAACCGAAGATGCCATTGTGCGCCACAGTATAATTTCGGGAACTCAGGCGTTGTGCATAGGTCTTTTCGGAATCCTTCGCCCGGGAGACACCATGCTTTCCGTTACGGGCAAGCCCTACGACACTCTTGATGAGGTGATAGGACTGCGCGGTGAGGGAATGGGCTCCCTCCGTGATTACGGTGTAAAATACCGCGAGATAGCCATGGGTGATGACGGAACGGTCAACATTGATGAGATGTCCCGTATTCTTTCCGAGGATGACAGTATAAAAATGGTATATTTCCAGCGCTCCAAAGGTTATGCCGTGCGCCGCACACTTTCGGCACAGGAAATAGGTCTTGCGGCACAGGCGGCTCATAAGATAAAGCCTGAAGTTTATACTTTTGTGGATAACTGCTACGGAGAATTCTGCGATGAGCATGAGCCTACCTATTACGGAGCGGATATTGCCGTAGGCTCTCTTATCAAAAATGCGGGCGGCGGTATGGCGGAAACCGGCGGATATATTGTCGGCACAAAAAAAGCTGTGGAGCTTATATCCTACCGTCTTACCACACCCGGCATCGGAAAAGAGGCGGGAGCAAGTCTCGGACAGACCAAAAATATGTATAAAGGTCTTTTCTATGCTCCCCACACCGTTTGCCAGTCATTAAAGACTGCGGTCTTTGCGGCAAAGCTTTTTGAAGATCTCGGTTATGACATATACCCCGTGGCTGAAGAACCCAGGCACGACATAATCCAGACTGTAACTCTCGGCTCTGAAAAGGCGATGCTTAACTTCTGTGCGGGCATACAAAGTGGCTCTCCCGTGGATTCACACGTGGTGCCCGAGGCATGGGCAATGCCGGGATATGCTGATCCTGTTGTTATGGCGGCAGGGGCTTTCACATCGGGCGCTTCCATTGAGCTTTCGGCAGACGGACCCGTAAAACCGCCTTACACCGCATATCTTCAGGGCGGTCTTACATACGAGAGCGGAAAGCTTGGCATATTGCTTGCTGCACAAAAAATTTCGGAGGAAAACTGAAATTATGATAAAATATCAAAACGCCGCAACATCGTCGGTGTTTGTTTTGCCACGTGATGTCGAAAAACATCTTAAAAACGCATCGTGTGCCGACCTTCGTGTTATTATGTATATTTTTGCCAATGGCGGCAATACCTGTGCCGAAGCAGATATGGCGCGCGAGCTTTCTCTTTCCGAGGGCGAAGTTTATGAAGCACTTGCTTTCTGGCGCGGTGCGGGGATAATAACATATACCAGAGAAGAAAAGGCAAACGTCAGCGTGGTTACGGAAACTCCCGTATCACAGAGAACCACCGAATATTCAGCGTCCGAACTTGCAAACGCCATTGAAGGAAATGATAAAATACGGGAGCTTATGACTTTTGCATCGCAGAAAATAGGCAAGATACTTACTCCCACCGAGCAGTCGTGCATCTATTCTTTAGTTGATTCCTTGGGCCTTGAATGCGACCTTGTTATGGGAATAATAGAATATTGTGTTTCCATGGATAAAAAAGGAATAAGATACATAGAGCGAACAGCAGCCAGAATGCGTGACGAGGACGGCATCGATACCTTCGAAAAATTCGAAGAGTATATTGCAAAAAAAACCGTGCGCGACTCATTTGAAAATATGGTTCGCCGCATTATCGGTGCACAAAACCGCGGATTTACCAAAAAGGAGCGGGAGATAATAGCTCAGCTTTCCGAAAAGGAAGTGGGCGAAGATCTTATTTCCGCAGCATACGAGCGCACAATAAACAGCATATCAAAGCCATCGCTCTCTTATATGTTCAAAATAATCGAAAACTGGCTTTCAAAAGGGATCACGAGTGCGCAGGATCTTGAGGGAGAAAAGCCTTTTGATGACGGTGAAAGCAGTATGGCGGGCTTCAGATTTGAAGATTTTCTGGAAGGTCCCGGAATCATGCGCGGGGGCGGTGAAACAAAATGAAGTTTGAAAAAGTAAATATAGGCGCCTTCGGCAAGCTTTCCGATAAAGAGTTTGAGTTTTCCCCCGGCATAAATATAATTTACGGAAAAAATGAAGCGGGAAAAAGCACCCTTTCATCGTTTATGAAATATATGCTATATGGATTTGCGGGCAAGGGACGCACAGTTTCCGTCAGCGAAAAGCTAAAGCATACTCCCTGGGACGGCACCTCCGTTTCGGGTTCTGCGCAGATCTCATGCGCAAGAGGAAATTTTCATATCCAGCGTACGGGTGCTGCCAAAAGCGGACTCAAAGTATTCTCAGGCGGTAAGGAGTGCCTTTTTGGAAAAGAACCCGGCGAAGAGTTTCTGGGAGTGGACGAGCAGGCTTTTTCCAAAATGGCATATATCGGTCAGAATAACGTGGCGGCTGACGGAATGTATGACCTTTCGGATATAGTTCAGAATATAGTTTTTGCAGCGGACGAAACTGTGGATATAGAAAAGGCACGCAAAAAACTTACCGATTACCGCAACTTTTTCCGTTCAACCCGCAAAACGGGCAAATGCTTTGAGCTGGAAGATAAGATACGTGAGCTGAAGTATGCCTTTGATGAAAATTCCGAGCGCCACAAGACCCTTCTTGCGGCAGAAGCAAAGCTCAATGACACCCGCCGTAAAATACGCACAAACTCTGAAAAAGCTGCAGAGCTTAAAGCGGAGCTTGAAAATATTGACGGATACGAAGCAAAGCTTTTGCTTGAGAAAATATCTGAGGCAAAGGCGCAGCTTGAACATGCGGAGGAAAAGCTTATAAGCTCCAAGGACGGAATGACCTTTGATGGTGTTCTTTATACTTCCGAAAAAATATCGGCAATAAACACCGCTTATGAAAAATGTCTTTTGTGTGCGCAACAGTATAAAAACAGCAGGATCGCCCTTGAAGATGCCAAAAATGCGGGTAATTCCGCAAATAACGACGAAATGCTTCGAAAATGCAACGGAAGACCTTACGAAGAACTCGAGGGACTTGCGGATAAGGCAAAACAAGTGCGCTCATCATCGCGCACATGGTCGGTGGTTGCAGATGTGTTTCTTGTTGCGGGTGCAGGGCTTGCCGTGCTGCATTTTGCAGATATTATAAACCATGTGGCAATACTTCCCGCAGCGGCGGCCTTTGCCGTCATCGGTGCGGTATGTGCCGTGCTTAGCGCATCTTACGGCAAAAAGCTGAAAGGTCTTTTGGAGAACTACGGATTTTCAAGTATAAAAGAGCTTTTTGAATTTTCCGGAAAGCTTCCCGAAGCGCGCCGCGGACTCATAGAGCTTGCGGCACGGGAAAAGCTTTTGGATGAAGATGCCGAAAATAAAAAGCGGGAATACGATGTTGCAGCAGTTGAGCTTGAAAAGCTTATTGCACCGTTTGGTGTAGGAGCAGAAAAAGTTCCGGAGATCATTGCACGGCTGAAATCGGGCCATGCGGCACTTGAGAGCGCGGCACACGAATATAAGCGTTGCGAGGGTGCGTATGAGGCTTATGTCAGCGCAAACAATACGGAGCATCTTTTGGAGCTTGCACAAAAATGCACATCACAGCCCGCAAGGGATAAAAAGACCGTGATGCGCGAATATGAGTTTGTCACAAGGGCAAACGAAAATCTTGCAGATCTTGAAAAGCAGTATATAAAGCAGGCGGCAGCTCCCGCATCTGCCGTGAGAAAGCCGTCGGAGATACTTGCCGAAAGGCAGGCGCTTGAAGCACAGCTTACGGAATGCTCACAAAAAGCGGATGCGGCAAACCTTGCTCTTGAAGCTCTTGAGGGTGCGTGCGAAGACCTTAAAGGCGGTATATCCCCCGTTATAGAGAAAAAGGCAAGTGAACTGTTTTCACTCTTTACGGGCGGAAAATACGGCGGACTTGAAATATCGGCAGAAACGGGTCTGTGCGTTGATTGCCGCGGAATGCTCCGTGATATTGCATATATGAGCACGGGCACAAAGGATGCGGCATATCTTGCTTTGCGTGTTGCACTTTGCGAAACGCTCTTCCGTGAAAAGCCGGTGCTTGTATTTGATGAAGTGTTTGCGTATTTTGATAACGAACGTCTGAAGGCTTCACTTGAGGCGCTCGAAGCACTCTCGGCGCAGTATCAGATATTTGTTTTCACCTGCCATGAGCGTGAAAAACAGCTTGTGACACATAGCGGTGCAAATGTGATTGAAATGTAAAACACAAACGGGAACCATTGCGGTTCCCGTTTCAGGCTGTCGATAAAGTATAGCAAAATATAAAATAAAAATTAAATTTGTGTTTTTTGGTGACTTTGTTGCCGAAAAACACTCCTATATGAGGCGTTTTCGGTGAGAAAATGCCTCATGGGGGGAGTTCACGAGGGGGAACTTGTTCCCCTTCGTGCAGCGTGGAGCACATGCTACACG
>JAFYUY010000058.1 GCA_017549405.1 Clostridia bacterium
ATATGGCGGCAAAAATTATGCATCAAACACCGCGGGAACCACTCACAATACTCAGTATCTTTTCTACTTCTTTGACAAGATTGAAAAATCCGATCTTAAGGATTACAAAGAATATTTCAAGCTCTATAATGCCCGCTTTATTGCCGAAGAACCTTGCTTTGGTGCTGTGGGATATGATACCTTAAAGACTGTTATGACCGATGAAGATATCTTCGGCGGTGATGACGCAATGTGGACTTATCACTCCAAAACAAACCCCGCACTGCGCCGCGAACTCTTTGATTATGTGTGCGAATTTACAGAAAAGATACTTGGCAAATTCAAAAACGGTGAGGATAAATATTTCAAACTCAAATATATCCAGTGCGAATGGATACGCATGACAATGGAACGTGCCCGTCGTGAAAAATGGTTCTGCTCGGGACTTATATACTGGATGCTCAACGACTGCTGGCCTGCAGCCTCAGGATGGGCGCTGATAGATTATTACACAAGACCAAAATCCGGTTTCTATGCGTTTAAGCGTGTGTCAAAGCCGGTGATGATATCCCTTGACTGTGAAAACGGAAAATACAAAGCTTACCTGTGCTGTGACGGTGCTTTTGGCGGCAAAATGACCATCAGGGGATATGCTCTTGATGCACAGGGAAAGATCTGCGGAGAAATTCCTGAAACTGAGGTCTGTGCCGAGGACAACACCACAAAATGCGTGCTTGATGTGGATGCAGAAACTCTTCCCGCACATCATATAATGACAGTTCAGGTCGAATCGGAAGGAAAGCTTATTGACCGTGCATTCTATAAAAACGGAGATCTTGAGATTTCGCCTTGCGGCGGCATAAAACTTGTTTCGGCAAAGGACGGAATTGCCGAAGTTACTGCTGACCGTTACATACTGGTGACAGAACTTTTGGGAGATGCCGTGTTTGAAGATAACTATTTCACAATGTTGCCCGGTGAGGTAAGAAAGATACCTTACAGAAGTTCTTCTGAAAACACAGAAATTTCCGTTGCGGCATACACAGTTTGATATAGCGGAGGATAAAATGAGAAAACTTGGTTGCTATGTTTGGGAACAGCTTGGAAACAGCCTTACCGAAAACATGAGAGAAATAAAAAAAGCGGGCTTTGACAGCACATTTTTCAGTTGGAGAAAAGATACAGATGTAGAAAGCTATATGCGCACGGCAGATGAGATCGGGCTTTGCGTAGAAACACTGCACGCGCCTTTCGACAAAATAAACACATTGTGGGAAGAGGGCGAAGACGGAGATATATATACCGAAGAGCTTAGAAAATGTATAAAACTTGCCGGAGTTTACGGTGTGCCATATGTTATAATGCATACCACGGCCGGAAGGATAGTTCCCAAGACATCCCACATTGGTCTTTTGCGCTACGGAAAACTTGTGAACCAGGCTGAAAAGAGCGGAGTCAAACTTGCTTTTGAAAATCTTGAATATGCACGCCACTTGGGTCTTATACTTGAAACATTCAAAAGCGACACCGTTGGCTTCTGCTATGATGTGGGTCACGAGCATTGCTACACTCCCGGTATAAAATATATGCCGCTTTTTGGTGAAAGACTTTACTGTACCCATATCCATGATAATCTGGGCCTTGCTCCCACAAAGGATGTTGATTACCGTGATGACTTACATAAGATTCCTTTTGATGGGAATATAGATTATAAAGAAGTGTGTACATCCATAAAAAAGAGCGGATTTGAGGGTACACTGATGCTGGAAGTCTGCAACTGCAAACGATACTCTTTTTATGGTGAACTTTCACCCGAAGAATTTTACGCAAAAGCATATGATGCTGCGGTAAAGCTTCGCGCACTTACTGACGGCGAATGAAAGGGGAGTAAGGCAATGAAAAATAAATTTGGAACAAAACTCGAAACGAGTTTTGGTGTTACCACCGAAGAGAATATTGCCGAAATGGCAAGAGCGGGTTTTGAGGCATCCTTTTACGGATGGGGCGAAAAGGTGGATTTCTTTGGCATAAAAAAGATATATGACAAATATAACATTGAAGTAGACAGCATTCATGCTCCCTTCAACAACCTCAACTGTATCTGGCGTGACGGCACAGAGGGTGATGACTATATTGTGCGCCTTTCAAAGTGTATCGATGATGTTGCGGCAATCGGTGTGCCTCATGTGGTTGTGCATCCTGTGTGCGGAGACTCTTTCCCGCTGAGCAATCTCAAGGGAATAGAGCGTTTTCGCAGACTTATAGATCATTCCATAAAAAAGAATGTTAAAGTATGCTTTGAAAATGTTGAATATACGGAAATGCTGGGTATTGTGATGGCTGAATTCGGAAACGACGTGGGATTTTGCTACGATACGGGTCACGAATCCACCAATGACCCCGGCATACGTTTTTTAAAACTTTTCGGTGACAGGCTTTGCTGTACCCACATACATGACAATTACGGACTCAGCTATATTGTAACGCCTATCCTCCACGGTGACTGCCATATGATACCGCTGGATGCGGGAATAGATTTCAGGCGCGTAATGAGCGATATCCGCAGCGTGGATTATAAGGGAGTTCTTATGCTTGAATGTGCAAGACACGGGCTTCTTCATACCTATTCGGATTATACTGTCCGTGAATTTTACGAAAAGGCATATTCCGCGCTTTCGGAAATTGCTTCGTATTAAAGGAGAAAAGCAATGTCCATAGAAAGAGTAAGGGAATATTTTGATAAATTCGGGATTTCGGAACGTATAATGGAGTTCGAAGTTTCAAGCGCCACGGTGGAGCTTGCAGCACGGGCACTGAACTGCGAGCCCAAAAGAATAGCAAAGACTCTTTCATTTGCGGTAGCTGAAAAAACAGTGCTCATTGTATGTGCCGGTGACGCAAAGGTGGATAATTCAAAGTATAAGTCAAAATTTAAAATAAAAGCAACAATGCTCACTCCTTATGAGGCAATGAGTCTTGTTGGTCACGCAGTAGGCGGAGTTTGTCCTTTTGCAGTAAACTCAGGGGTGGAGGTCTATCTTGATGAAAGCCTTAAACGCTTTGAAACAGTTTTTCCTGCGTGTGGCAGCAGTAACAGTGCAATAGAGCTTACAATTCCGGAGCTTGAAAAGTATTCCTCCTTTATAGAGTGGGTGGATGTTTGCAAGGAACGGAACGAACAGTGATCAAATTTTTGCCGCAATTTGCTTGTTATGGAATTGTAAATGAAATCTTGAAGTCTATTTAATTATATGGTAAAATATATTAAGTGAAATTGGCTTGCGTTTTTTCATTTGCCGTAAATAAATATCTTTAATAAAAAGTATCAATGGGGGATTATTATATGCTTTGTGCTGAAATTTTCGAAAAAATATATAACCGCGAACCCGATGAAATTGCTTTTTGTCCTTATCGTATTTGTCCCATAGGTGCTCACAGCGATCATCAGTACGGAAAGATCACAGGACTTGCCATTGATAAGGGAATACATATTGCATATAAGCCAAAGGAAAACGGTGTTATTGAGCTTGCATCACTGCAGTTCGATAAACGTGCTCAGTGGCACGTTAATTCCGTTCCGGAAACAAAGCAGAATGACTGGGCGGACTATCTTCGCGGAGCAACGCTTGAGCTGGGACTCAAATATCCTCTGAAAAGAGGTCTTTGCGGTGTTATCGAAGGAAGCCTTCCTATTGGCGGACTTTCCTCGTCGGCGGCGGTAATTATTTCGTTCCTTTCCGCACTCTGCCGTGTGAACAATATAAAGCCTTCCGAAAGCGAAATAATAATGACGGCTCTGCGTGCAGAAAATAAATACGTGGGAGTTTCTTGCGGAAAACTGGATCAGTCCTGCGAAGTTTATTCCAAGAAAGACCATTTGCTGTATCTTGATACAAAGGACGATACCTTTGAACTTATTCCCACAAATCCCGCAATGAAGCCGTATAAGATAGCAATTTTCTTCAGCGGAATAGAAAGAACCCTTGCGGGCTCAAAATTCAATATGCGTGTTGACGAATGCAGAAGCGCGGCATATGCTCTTAAAGCTTTTGCCGGCATGGAATACGGAAAATTCCCCGATACATATCTGCGTGATGTTCCCCGTGAGATCTACGAGCAATATAAAAATAAGCTTCCCGAAAACTGGTGCAAGCGTGCTGAGCATTGGTACACGGAATTCGACCGTGTTCAGCAGGGCGCGGAGGCATGGAGACTCGGTGATATCGAAGAATTCGGCAGACTTTCCTTTGAAAGCGGAAATTCTTCCATCTATAATTACGAAACAGGCTCCCCCGAGCTCAAGACTCTTTATGAGATCATGACCCGTACCGACGGTATTTACGGCGGAAGATTTTCGGGAGCGGGATTCAAGGGTTGTTGCATGGCGCTTATAGATCCCGCATTTGAAGAATCCATCGTGGAAAAGGTGACGGAAGAGTATCTTGCTGCATTCCCGGACCTCAAGGGAAAATATTCTACCCATATTTGTGAAAGTGCGGACGGTGTTAAAATATGAAATGTTTGATATTGGCAGCGGGATATGCCACAAGACTTTATCCCTTAACAGAGAATTTTCCCAAGCCGCTCCTTACGGTAGGCGAAAAAAACATTCTCGACTGGTTGCTTGACGATATAGATACCCTCGGTGTGGTAGACGAATACGCAGTCATTTCCAACCACAAATTTGCACATCATTTTGAAGAATGGGCAAAGACCAAGAAAATGAAGATAACCGTGGTGGATGACGGCACAAGCACAAACGAAACACGCCTTGGTGCTGTGCGGGATGTTCAGTTCGCCATAGATAAGTGCGGCTACGATGACGATATGCTGGTTATAGCGGGCGATAATGTGCTGGATTTCAGCCTTACACATTTCATAAAATATGCCATGGATAAAAAAACCTCCTGCATAATGCGCTATTACGAGCCGTCGGAACAAAAGCTTCTCAAATGCGGTGTTGTTACCGTGGATGAGAGCGATCTTGTGCTCAACATGACCGAAAAATCGCCCACTCCCGCAACTCACTGGTGCTGCCCTCCGTTTTATTACTACTCAAAAGAGGACGCGCGCATGGTTGAAAAGGGAATTGAGGCGGGTTGCGGAACCGATGCTCCCGGAAGCTATATTGCGTGGCTGTGCGGAGAGCGCCCCGTTCATGCCATGGAGATGCCGGGAAAACGCTTTGATATAGGAAATCTCGAAAGCTACGAAAACGTTAAAAAAGAATATAAAGGAATAGAAAAGTAAGGATTATAAAAATGCTTGATTATAATATTGATCTTAACGGAAAAAGCGTTGTCGTTACGGGTGCCGCAGGCTTTATAGGCGCAAACCTTGTGAAAAAGCTCATGCGATCCTTTGAGAATGTAAAGATAATCGGAATTGACAATATGAACGATTATTATGACGTTTCCATAAAGGAATACCGCCTGACAGAACTTGATGAGCTGGCAAAGGAAAGCTCCTGCGAGTGGATATTTGCCCGCGGAAACATTGCCGACCGCGATTTTATCGAAGGCATTTTCGCACTTCACGCACCTCATGTTGTGGTAAACCTTGCGGCTCAGGCGGGGGTAAGATATTCCATAACAAACCCCGATGTTTATATTGAGTCAAACATCATAGGTTTTTATAATATCCTCGAGGCTTGCCGTAAGTATCCCGTGGCGCACCTTGTTTATGCGTCAAGCTCTTCGGTATACGGCTCAAACAAAAAGATACCCTATTCCACGGACGATAAAGTAGATAACCCCGTTTCGCTTTATGCGGCAACAAAAAAATCCAACGAGCTGCTTGCGCATTCATATTCAAAGCTTTATAATATCCCCTCTACGGGTCTGCGTTTCTTCACGGTATACGGACCTGCGGGACGTCCCGATATGGCATATTTCAGCTTCACAAATAAGCTGCTTGCGGGCGATGTTATAAAGATATTCAATTACGGTAACTGCAAGCGCGATTTCACGTATGTGGATGATATCGTTGAGGGCGTTACAAGAATAATGCAGCACGCACCCGAAAAGCAGGACGGTGAAGACGGTCTTCCGCTTCCTCCCTATAAGGTTTATAATATCGGTAACAGTAATCCCGAAAACCTGCTTGAATTTGTGGATATCCTTCAGCAGGAGCTTATCTCGGCAGGTGTGCTTCCGTCAGATTACGATTTCGAAGCCCATAAGGAGCTTGTACCCATGCAGCCGGGTGATGTACCTGTGACTTATGCAGACACCTCGGCCTTGGAGCAAGACTTTGGCTTCAAACCTCATACCTCATTGCGTGAGGGACTTCGTAAGTTTGCGGTGTGGTATAAGGGGTTTTATAATTGATGCAACTCTCTACTTATCAGAGAGCTATTCTTGATAGTATTTATTTACTTGATAATTTTTATATAAAGTAATACTTTGCTATATGGGGAAGAAGAAAATTTTGCATGTATCATTTGGCGCAATAGGCAATGGAGGTGTTACAAGTGTTATTTTGAGCATAACAGAATCTTTACACTTGGATTATGATTTTGACTGTGTGACATTTTCTCATATTAATACTCGAGCTCATCTTTTTAATCAATATGGTGGTATTCATTATATAAAATGTTATGGGCAGAATGGAGTGAAAAAAGTTATAGAAGTCTTATTACGACCATTCGTCATGACTTATGGTATTTATAAGTTATGTAAGAGTAATAAATATGACATAATTCATTGTCATAATGGATATGAT
>JAFYUY010000059.1 GCA_017549405.1 Clostridia bacterium
AAATTTTATTTCTCTTTCGGCAGATGAGCCTCTCAACTTTGAAATAAGACCCAAAAAGCCCTTTGATAATGTGATCATCCGCCCGCAATCTCTGGGGATCGAACCTGATATCGGGAAGGACGGTATTATTAGATTTACACTTTGCAAAAACGCATATTTTACGGTGGAGCCTTACGGCAGACAAGGTGCTTTACATATTTTTGCAGACCCTATATCCGATTACTGCACAGATAAAGACTCCCCGAACGTAATATACTACGGCAAAGGCGAGCATGACGCAGGTCTTATAAACCTGAAAAGCAACGAAACCCTGTTTATTGACGAAGGTGCGGTGGTTTACGGATGCGTAAGAGCGACCGATGCACAAAATATTAAAATTCTCGGCAGAGGAATTCTTGATAACAGCCGGAATGTGGAAAAAATACTTTTCGAACACAATGCTGAAAACAACGATGTTGCCGTAAATAACGCGAAGCGTGAACATACCATACAGCTTGAGTATTGCACGGGCATCAAAATCGACGGAATAACAATAAGGGACTCCCTTGTTTACAATATCCGTCCCATGGCGTGCTGTGATCTTCATATATCAAACATCAAGATCATCGGCTGCTGGCGATACAACTCTGACGGAATCGATATGCACAACTGCCGGAATGTTCTGATTGAAAACTGTTTTCTTCGCACTTTTGATGATTCGATCTGCGTTAAGGGCTTTGACTGCTATTATGATGGTAATGTTGAAGAGGCGGTGCGCAGCGCAATGTGCCGTAACGGAAAAGTCTATGATACTTTTGAAAACGTGCGGGTGAGAAATTGCACCATTTGGAATGACTGGGGCAAGTGCCTTGAAATAGGTGCGGAGACCCGGGCTGAGGAAATTTGCGATATTATATTTGAGGACTGCAACATAATCCATGTAACAGTCCACCCGCTTGATTGCTATAACATAGATTATGCCGATGTTCACGATGTGGTCTTCAGAAACATAAATGTTGAATACGATGATATCATACCTCCGCCAAAGATCCAGAAGAACGATTGGGAGAAATATGAAAATGACGAGCCTTTATTTTCACCGTACCTGATATGCGTTATAACCGGCTATCATTTTGAATATTCCGCGGAAGGCGCGCGCAGGGGAAAGACCCGTGACATGAGATTTCAAAATATTCACCTTTTCGGAAAACACGAGCCGAAATTCTTTTTTGAAGGGTATGACAACGAGCATCAGACACGGGATATAACAGTCGAGAATGTCTTCTGGAACGGAAAGCTTATCAAAGAAATAAAGGAAGAAAACTTTATTCTGAAAGATCATACGAAAAACATTGTTTACAAAACACAAAATAATGAGGGGTAAAAATGATAAAAGAAAAAATACGCTTGGGACAAAAGCTTATCGGAACGCACATAAATTTCTGCGACCCGTCCGTTGGAAGGATCGCGGGACTTGCGGGTTATGATTTTATATGGATAGATATGGAGCACAATTACATTTCCTTTGAATCGCTGCTTGCCCTTATCCTTGCCATAAAAACCACGGGTACCGATGTTATCGTGCGTGCCCCGCAGGATGATCTTACCGCCACCAAAAAAATAATAGAAATGGGCGTTGACGGCATAATCTTCCCAATGGTAAGGACAGCGGAGGAAGCAGACCGCCTTTTGTCTTACACCCTTTATCCGCCGTACGGCAGACGCGGCTTTGGTCCCATGAATGCAGTGGGATACGGTGCGTTTGACACTCTTAAGTATGTTTCCGAAAATCACGATACCATGTGCAGATTCATTCAGATAGAACACGTGGATGCCGTAAACAACCTTGACGATATTATGAAAAATCCGTTTATTGACGGATACATAATAGGCGCAAATGACCTTTCGGGTTCGGTAAACGACCTTTGCAATGTTTTCGGTGAAAAGACCACTTCTCTTATAAAAACCGCAATATCAAAATTAAAGCAGAACGGCAAGTACGTGGGTCTTTCCACAGGCGATCTTTCGGAAGAAACTTTCAAACACTGGCACGATATGGGCGTGGATATGCTTTCTGCGGGCGCGGATTTTGATTTTCTGACCGCGGGAATGAAAAAGAATAGGGAAACCCTGCAAAAAATAATGAAATGAAACAAAAACTGCCCCGTCCCCAAACTGTGCAATCTCCGGGACGGCGGACACCGCTTTGACCAAAGTGAAAAGGGATTTGTTTCTTTTTTGATGGGATATAATAAGAAAAAACTCTCACTTTTGCGAGAGTTTTTTCTGTAATATGCTATGCTTCATATTTACTGTAAAATTCCTTTACATATTCCCTTGGCGTTTTGTTCATTCTTTTTTTGAAGACATAATTAAAATAGCTCTGGCTTGAAAAACCACATTCAAAGGCAATTTGTGTCAGCGAATAATCGGTTGTCAGAAGCAGCTCGACCGATTTTTTCAGCCGCTGGTTTTCAATATATTCCCGAAGCGTTTTGCCGGTAACACTTTTGAATTTGTTGTGAAAATGAACCGGACTGAGATGCATGACTTCGGAAACGTTTCCCAGACTCAGCTCCGAGGAAAGATGCGTTTTGATATATTCGCAGGCGAGTTTTATGGTAACATATCCGCTGTTCTTTTTGCTGTTTGCGCTTACGTTTTTTGCAAGGTCATTCTGCAGGGTGTAGATAAGCTCAAGAACAAGGCTCTGAAGAATTATTATCTCGTTTTCATTGTCCGAATTGTAATGGCGCACGATTTTTGAATATGTTTCTTGATACTTGTCGCTTTTTGAGGTATTCACAAAGCAGGGCCAAGATGAAACAATGTCATAAAGTATGCCCTTTTCAAGCTTTACATGAAGATAATAGCATCTGTACGGGAATTTAGTGTGCCTTATCTGACCCGGTTTTGTACATATGAGAATATCAGGCGTAATCAAAGCCGAGCCGGAATCAATATAAGAAACTCCACCGTTTTCAAGCGGAAGCTCGATTTCAAAAAACGAGGTTTTTCTCGGTGCACTTTCTTTCAGGTTTTTCACAACAAATCTTGAATCGTAAATCCCTGCGGATATAATTTCAGGAAGAATCATACAAGCTCCGTTAAAAATAAGATTTCTAATAAAATCAGTAATTTTTTTATATAATATCAGTAAAAAATATTATAATATAAAGTTATTGTAAAGTCAATACCGTGGCAGAACAACATAAAAGCACAAGGAGTATTTATTATGAAAAAGTTTGAGGTTTTGGGACACGAGCCCAGCTTTTTGCCCGAGGATGCGGAATGGGAGATTGTTTGGGCAGACGAATTTGACGGCACAGAGCTTGACAGAACAAAATGGAATTTCCGTCTTGATTTCTGGGGGAAACGCTTTGACGCATATACCGACAAGGGCGTCATACTTGACGGAAACAGCCATATAGAACTGCATCGCACCGAAATCGACGGCAGATATGTTTCTCCTCAGCTTCAGACGGGAGCAAACTCTTTTGACCACATGAGCGAAACCCGTGAAAATCCCTGGGGGCAAAGCGGCATATGGCCGCTCAAACCGTTGAGCAAACCTTTGTTTGTGCATCGTTACGGCTATTATGAATGCCGTTGCAAATTCCAGAAAGACCCCGAAACCATGTGGTCTGCTTTCTGGATTCAATCTCCCACGATAGGTGCTCGCTTTGAGCCCGAGTGGTGCGGTATCGAAAATGACATCATGGAGTGTTTCCATACGGGCGAAATCGGCACAGGCAATATCATGTGCGGTTACGGAGAGCAGTTCCGCGAGGAAGGCAGAGTAAACTATAAGCTTGAAAAAACAGAGGACGGCTGGCATCGTTTCGGTATGGACTGGCGTCCCGACAGATATGTTTTCTACTGTGACGGCAGGGAGGTATCGCGCTGCACCGAGAATGTTTCTCATGTTCCTCAGTTCATATTGCTTACAACAGAGGTGCAGGGCTACCGCCGTACAAACACGGAAAACGCGCCTTACATAATAAAAGACGGTTTTACTGACGATGCTTTTATTGCCGATTATGTGAGAGTTTTTGATATAAAAAAGTAAAACATGTATAAATTGCTTGACTTGAAATTACATTTGTTGTAAACTGAAAGAAATATCAGAACATGCTGAACGAGGTGAGAAAATGACTCTTGTGTCAAAAATATCCGAAAACATATACCGTATAAGACATTTCAGAAATGAGCTGCCGCGCGAGTCGCTTCTTTCAAAATACGGAATTATCAACACATGTTTTGACGGAAATAAAACCGAAACCGAACAGTATGACGGCGACACCGTATCTGTCGGACGCGAAGAATATAAGCTTTGTTTCCTCCTTTCTTCAGAGGACAGTGGCGGATTTGATATAAAGCTTTCTCTTGACAAAAACGACAGACTTTTCGGTCTTGGCGACGAGTCCCGCAATTGTATGGAAAAGCACGGCAAAATTGCACACATAAAAACCGAAAATGTGTATTCCTATGGTCCTATGCCGTATCTTATGTCAAGCAGAGGCTGGGCAATCCTTGTAAACTGTACCTATGAGCATGTGTTTGACATCGCATCAACAGAATTCGACAAACTTCATATTTACGGAGCAAAGGGTGCGCTTGATATATTTGTTTTTTGCGGAAAGGATATGAAAGAAGCACTTTATCTTTCGGGACTTGTTATTGGACGTCCCGTCATGCTTCCCAAGGGAGCTTACGGTCTTACCGTGGTTCTGAACGAGCAGACCAATGCCCAGCGCCTTCTTGACTATGCGTTAAGATTCAAAGAGCGTGATATTCCATGTGACATATTGGGGCTTGAGCCGTCCTGGATGTCAAAGCATTATGATTTTTCAACCGAAAAATCCTGGAACCGCGAGAGATTTCCGATTCCTTACTGGAAGCCCGAGAATTACTATGGCTCATGGTCATTTATATGGAATCTTCATAAAATGGGCAAAATGCTGAGCCTTTGGCTTTGTAACGATTATGACCTTTTCTGGAAAGAGGAGGGCGACTTCTTCAGGGAAGAAAAGAAGGATTTTTCCGATGCGGCTATCAACGACCCCCACTTTTTTAAAGGAAGGCGTCTTGATACACTCACAAAGTCGGAAGAGCCGTGGTTTGAGCATCTTAAAAAGTTTGTTGATAACGGTGCTGAAGCCTTTAAGCTGGACGGAGCATGTCAGATAGACATTCACCCGGACAGACTTTGGGCGGGAAGGTACACCGACGATGAAATACATAATCTTTATCCCGTTGTATATGCAAAGCAGATGAAGGAAGGCTATGAGCAGCACACCGGCAAGCGCGCCATGATAAACACCTGTGGCTCATACCCCGGAATACAGAAATATGCAGCAACCTGGGCGGGAGATACCGGATGCACTCCCTCGGTGTTGTTGTCGCTCATGAATTTTGCCATGTGCGGACATTCAAACACGTCATTTGATATGGAAAGCGACGCAAAAGAAAAGATACATATCGGATTTCTTGCACCGTGGTCGCAGCATATGGGCTGGGAAAACTATCTTTTGCCGTGGTATTGCGGAGATGAGATAGAAAACTGTTACAGATATTATGCGCAGTTGCGCTCATCATTGTTCCCATATATCTATTCTTTTGCGGCATATGCTTCAAAGACTTCATATCCGCTTTTGCGTCCGCTTTGTCTTGCATATTCCGAAACGGCAGAATATGATAAGGTTTATAACGAATATATGCTTGGAGATTCGCTTCTTGTTTCTGCTTTTGATACCCATGTTGTTCTTCCGGAGCAGGATGAATGGTATGATTTCTACACAGGAAAACTTTACACGGGCGAAAAAGAGTTTGACTATGTGCTTCCCGAAAACAAGGGCGGAGCGGTTTTTGTGCGCGCAGGCTCGATTGTTCCTATGCAACCGCATGCACCTGCACTTCGCGATTATCGCCCTGAAAAGCTTTATATACACGTTTATCCCGGAAAGGACACAAGCTTTGAGCTTTATGAGGACGATTACAGCACTTATGCATATCAGAAAGGTGAAAGCGCGGTAACGAAATTTGAGCTTAAGAACAATGTTCTTTATATCAATTCCCGGCAGGGAAGCTTCGAGGGAATGCCCGAAGCCTTCAAATTCATAATTGTGTGGCATCATCCCGACGGCACACAGACAAACATTTGCGCAGAAAGTTCTGACAGTACTGTGATGATCAAAGCACAGTAAAGATAATTACAACGCAAAAGCCCGCTCATATTGAGCGGGCTTTTGTTTTCTGTCCGGGTGAGTTAGAACAATTTGGCGGACGGGGCAGTTTTTGTACAAAAACGTGCGGCATTTGCGAAGAATGCGACGAAAACTGCGCCGTTCCTAAACTGTAAAATCACCCTCTTGCATCTTTCTATCATTATTACAATCAATTTATGATCATTTTGTCAAGTTGATGTTTAACTATTGATTATTTTATGGAGTTTTGATAAAATATTGTCAATAATCTATGTTAAAGGGGTAGTTGAACTATGTTATACAGCAAATTAATAGAGACGATAAAGCATACTCAGGTTGCAGTAATCGGCGGCGGCCCTGCAGGAATATGTGCAGCGGTTTCGGCGGCACGTATGGGAATGAAAGTTGTATTGATCGAACGTTACGGAGCGGTCGGGGGAAATCTCACTTTAGGTAACGTAAGTCCAATCTTGGGAAAAACATCTGAAGGCACAATGTACGACGAAATAATCTGTAAGCTTTCCGAAAAGCACACAGACGAAGAAAAGGTTGAAACAAGAAATGGAAAAGAAATACATATCGATTCAGAGGAGGCAAAGGGCATACTTATAAAGTTTCTACATGACAACAATGTTGAGGTAATGCTTCAATGTACCATTGCAGATGTAATTGTTAAAGATAATAAAATTACAACTGCGGTTGTTACAACGCATAGCGGACTTATGGCTGTTTATGCAGATCGTTTTATTGACGCAACAGGTGACGGAACGGTGGCATATATGGCAGGCTGTGAATATAAAATCGGTCGCGAGGATAAGCTTACACAACCTGTAACTTTAGAATTTACAATAAACAATGTAGACGAAAGCCGTGCGATTATGTGTTATGGAGGGAGTGATCCTGTAACACTTCCCGATGGTAAAAAATATTCCGTATTCTGCAAAGAGTGTGAGGCAAATGGAATACTTCCGAAAAATGTTTCTATTGTAAGACTTCACAAAACTTTTTATAAAGGAGAACGCAATGTTAATGCGACGCAGATGAACTGCATAAACGGACTTTTGAGCGAGGACATATATAAAGCAGAAGTGGAGCTTAGGAATCAGATTGAAATTATAATTGATTTTTTGAGAAGGTATATTCCGGGATATGAAAACTGTATGCTTAAAACATCCGCATCCACTCTTGGTGTACGCGAAACACGAAGAATTGTGGGTGATTACGTGATAAATGATGAAGATGTTGAGAAGGGAAAACATTATGACGACGCTGTAGTTCATAATGCATGGTTTTTGATAGATATTCACAATCCTTCAGGCGGTGGTCAGGCGGAGGGGCACTCCAAAATGGCACAGCCTTATGATATTCCCTACGGTGCATTGCTTCCCAAAGGAGTTGAAAACCTTATGACAGCAGGCAGATGTATTTCAGGTACACACAGAGCCCATGCTTCATACAGAGTTATGGCGATTTGTATGGCAACCGGAGAAGCCGCAGGAACTGCGGCGGCACTTAGTATAAAGGAGGAGATAACTCCTAGAGAACTGTCGGCAGAAGCGGTAAGAAAAGCTCTGTCACAAAAGGGTGTAAAGCTTAATTAACAATTTGAACAATTTGGGGACGGGGCAGTTTTTGTACAAAAACGTACGGCATTTGCAAAGAATGCGACGAAAACTGCACCGTCCCTGCAGTTTGATAAATATTCACTTAAAAAATCATTGACAAGAAAACCAAATTGTGTTATCATGGTAAAATAAGTATATAATTAGATGTACATTATTAAAAGCAAGATAAAATAAACAAGACAAAGGAGAACTCATTATGGAAATACAGATCCGTGACCTTATTGACCAGATCAAAAAGGACGGCGTAGAGGCTGCCGAAACAGAAGCGGAAGCCATAATTTCCGATGCAAAGGCGCAAGCTGAAAAAATCATTGCAGATGCGCGTGAGCAGGCAGAAAAGTTGATTGCGAACGCAAAAGCAGAAAATGAGCGCACGGTAAAGTCGGGCGAGGATGCTATCCGCCAGGCTGGACGAAATGCGCTCATTTCTTTCAGAGAAAGCGTTTCGCGCGAGCTTGAAGCTATACTTTCCGAAAACGTTTCCGCAGTATATTCCTCCGAAGCTTTGGCGGGACTTATTGTAAATATAGTCGAAGCCTGCGCAAAGGCACCCGATGCGGAGGATATTACCGTGACCGTGACGGGCGATACCCTTAAAAACCTCGAAAGCACGATACTTTCCGCTCTCAAGGCAAAAATGATCTCGGGTGTTACCCTTAAGGCGGATGACCGTCTTGACTGCGGCTTCCGCATATCCGCAAACAACGGCAGTGCATATTATGACTATTCCGCAGAAGCCGTTGTGGAAATGCTTTCAAATTATTTGAGTCCCAAAGTTACAAATCTTTTGAAAGAGGCGTAAGGCTTATGGCTGAATATTATCTGATATCACAGCTGCCATCCCTTGACGGCATGGGCGAAAACACCCCCGTGCCCATAACAGAAGAACGGTTTTTTGAGCTGTGCTGCCGATTTTTAAAGGAAAAGGCACGCAGGGAGCTTGAAGATCTCTCGCTTTTGCCGCAACGTCAGCCGGAAAAGTCGGGTTCAAAGCTCATACGTGCGTGGAACGAGGGCGAACGTGCTCTTCGTCTTGCCCTTGCAAAATGCAGAGCGGATAAACTTGGAAAACCCTTCGACATTAAAAACGAATCCCTTCCTGCGGAGCTGATAAAATTGGCAAACACCGCCGTGGAGTGCGAAAGTCCCCTCGAGGCTGAAAACTTTCTTCTGCGGCAAAGACTTGGGTTTCTTGAGTCGCTTCGCCCCTCGGATAATTTTTCGGAAGAGTTTGTGTATTATTACGCCCTGAAGCTTAAGCTGATACTTCGCATAAGAAAATTTGATCCCCAAAAGGGCGAGAGCGCATACAGAAATATTTACAACTCCATTCTTGATGGAGATAAGACGGAGGCTTTATTATGACCGAAAATACAGGAAAGGTTGTAAGCATCAACGGAAACCTTGTGTCCGTGGAATTTTCAGGCAACGTTTCCATGAATGAAATATGCTACGTTAAAGTGGGCGACACGCCGTTAAAGAGCGAGGTCATCCGCATAAGAGGAAATGTCGCACAGATACAGGTCTATGAAATGACAGGCGGTATAAAGTGCGGAGATCCCGTTGAATTTACGGGAGATATGCTGTCGGCACAGCTCGGCCCCGGACTTTTGGGTCAGGTGTACGACGGTCTTCAGAACCCGCTGCCCGTTCTTGCGGAAAAAGCGGGATGGTTCCTTGAGAGAGGAAACTATGCCGACGGACTTGATGCCGATAAAAAATGGGAGTTCACCCCCACGGCAAAGGCGGGCGACACACTTCGCGCGGGCGAATATATCGGCACCGTTCCCGAAGGTGCATTTACCCATAAAATATTTATTCCCTTCTACCTTCTTGGCACATATACTATAAAATCCATAGTGTCAAAGGGTCAGTATACCGTAAACGAGACCGTTGCCGTGATAACCGATGAGCGTGGCCGCGAGATTCCCGTTTCCATGTCCTTCAGATGGCCCGTTAAGCGTGCGGTAAGATGCTACAGCGAGCGTCTTGCACCTACCGAGACCATGGAAACCAAGGTGCGCGTGGTGGATTCCTTCTTCCCCGTTGCAAAGGGCGGAACCTACTGCACCCCCGGTCCTTTCGGTGCGGGAAAAACAGTTTTACAGCACACCACTTCAAAATATGCGGATGTTGATATAGTAATCATCGCTGCTTGCGGTGAGCGTGCGGGTGAGGTCGTTGAAACACTTACCGAATTCCCCGAACTTACCGACCCCAAAACAGGCCGTTCTCTCATGGAGCGCACCATTATTATATGCAATACTTCCTCCATGCCCGTTGCCTCCCGAGAGGCTTCGGTATATACCTCCGTTACCCTTGCGGAATATTACCGTCAGATGGGTCTTAACGTTCTTCTTCTTGCCGATTCCACCTCCCGCTGGGCACAGGCTCTGCGTGAGATGTCGGGAAGACTTGAGGAAATCCCGGGCGAGGAAGCTTTCCCCGCATATCTCGAATCCTATATTGCGGCATTCTACGAAAGAGCGGGCCGCGTGCGCCTGCCCGACGGCAGCACGGGCTCCGTTACCATCGGCGGAACGGTTTCCCCTGCGGGCGGTAACTTTGAAGAACCCGTAACTCAGGCAACCCTTAAGGTCGTGGGTGCTTTCCACGGTCTTTCGCGCGAACGCTCTGATGCGAGAAAATATCCCGCCATCGACCCGCTTATTTCCTGGTCGAAATACGGCGGAGTCATAGATGCCGAAAAATCCGAATACTGCAAAAAACTGCTCCACGAGGGCAGCGAGATAGATTCCATGATGAAGGTCGTGGGCGAGGACGGCACAACGCTTGAGGACTATATAACCTACCTCAAATCCGAAATGCTGGATGCCGTTTATCTCCAGCAGAACTCCTTTGACCTCACCGATGCAAACTCGGGAAGAGACCGTCAGCGCTATGTTACCGATAAACTGATATATATCGTGGGCAGCGGCTATACCCTTGAAACAAAGGACAGTGCCCGCACGTTCTTTAACCGTATGCGCCAGAGATTTATCGACTGGAACTACACGGAATTTTTGAGCGATGCCTT
This sequence comes from Clostridia bacterium, assembly GCA_017549405.1. Taxonomy (GTDB): domain Bacteria; phylum Bacillota; class Clostridia; order Oscillospirales; family CAG-382; genus UMGS1052. The sequence goes on from JAFYUY010000059.1 coordinate 10,848, forward strand.
CAAGAGTGCCGAGGCGGAAATAGATGCCCTTTACGGCGAGGGCGGCGGAAAACTCCGCGATGCGGCACGCAACCTGCTTAAGGACGGTGAATAATAATGAGTAAAGTTTACAACCGAATAGAATCCATTGCGGGAAGCGTTATCACCGTTAAAGCCACGGGAGTTCAGTACAACGAGCTTGCTCAGATAACCACCCGTTTCGGAAAATCCCTTGCCCAGGTAAATAAGATCGAGGGCGATATCGTTTCGCTCCAGGTATTTGCGGGCGGTCAGGGCGTTTCCACGGGAGATGAGGTCAGATTTCTTGGACGCGAGATGCGTGTTTCCTTCAGCGAAGACCTTCTCGGCAGAATCTTCAACGGCTCGGGTGAGCCCCGTGACAACGGACCTTCTCTTACCGAGAACATGACCCCCATCGGCGGTCCTTCGGTAAACCCCACAAGAAGAATCCTTGCAAACCGTATGCTGAGAACGAATATCCCCATGATAGATATGTTCAATACCCTTGTGGTTTCCCAAAAGCTCCCCATATTCTCCATTTCCGGAGAACCCTATAATCAGCTCCTTGCCCGCATTGCCATGCAGGCGGAGGCGGACGTTATCGTTCTTGGCGGTATGGGACTTAAATACGATGACTTCCTTTATTTTAAAGACGCTCTTGCAAAGGGCGGTGCGCTCAGCAAGACAGTTATGTTCATCCACACAGCATCCGACCCCACCGTTGAATGCATGATGATACCCGATATGGCTCTTGCCGTTGCCGAGCAGTTTGCGCTTCAGGATAAAGATGTGCTCGTGCTTCTTACCGATATGACAAACTTTGCCGATGCCATGAAGGAAGTTGCCATAACCCAGGAACAGGTTCCCTCCAACCGAGGCTACCCCGGCGACCTTTATTCCCAGCTTGCCGCCCGTTACGAAAAGGCGGTAGACTTTGCAAACTCCGGCTCCGTTACCGTTCTTGCCGTGACCACCATGCCGGGTGACGACGTTACCCACCCCGTGCCCGACAATACGGGTTACATTACTGAAGGTCAGTATTACCTCAAGGGCGGACGAATCGAGCCTTTCGGTTCCCTTTCCCGTCTTAAGCAGAACGTAAACAGCAAGACCCGAAAGGATCACCGTGCCCTCATGGATGCCATGATCCGTATGTATTCTTCCTATAAGGATACCCTTGAAAAGAAGAACATGGGATTTTCCATGAGCCGTTGGGACGAAAAACTGCTTAAATACGGTGAGCTTTTTGAAAGCGAGCTTATGGACCTTTCGGTAAACCTTTCTCTCGAAGAAGCCCTTGATATGGGCTGGAAGATACTCGCTGAGTGCTTCGAAAAGGATGAAACAGGCATAAAAACAGAGCTTACCGACGAATTCTGGCCCAACAAATAAGGAGGACTGCGGTTTTGGCAAAGATCAAACTGACCAAAAACGAGTTGAAGGTACAAAAGGATGCCCTTAAGATGTACCGCAGATATTTGCCTACTCTGACACTTAAAAAGCAACAGCTCCAGGCTGAGATACGGACCATAGAGGCAAAAGCCATTGCCGTAAGGGAGCAGAGGCGCGCTCTTGAGAACGGATTTTCCGAATGGATAGCCGTTTTCAGCGAGACCGAAGCTTTTCCGCAGGGAATAATCCGTGTGAGCAACATCCGCAAGGGAACAGGAAACATTGCGGGCGTTGAGATACCCACCTTTATGGGAGCGGATTTTTCACGTGGTGACTATGATCTGTACAGCACGCCCCTTTGGGTGGACATTGCCGCAAACCACATGGAAAAGGCGATGTCGCTGGATCTTGAAGCTCAGGTGTTGGACGAACAGGTAAGACTCCTTGAGGCGGAGCTTCTTTCCACCTCACAGAGAGTAAATCTGTTCGAAAAGGTAAAGATCCCCGAAACACTCGAAAATATTAAAAAAATATCAATTTACATGGCGGACCAGCAGGTAAGCGCCGTGGTGCGTTCCAAGATATCAAAACGCAAGATAGCTCTTCGTAATGCACAAGCTCCCGC
>JAFYUY010000007.1 GCA_017549405.1 Clostridia bacterium
ATTGTATACAGCAAGTGCGGAAAATATGATATTATAATTTGCTTTATATGGGTTTTGAAGCTTTTTCCGAATTCATAAGCTTTTCCGTCTGGGTAACAAATTCGCCTGCAAGCTCTAACACATTTTCATCCGGCAGAAGCTTTATGTTATAGCAGGGGAAATTGCCCATGGAAAGAAGCACACGTCCTTTAAAATAAAGCGAAAGGCTCACTGCCGTTGATTTTTCCACGGTCACGGGATATATTATCAGTTTGTTTTCACGCTGTTCTATCTTTTTTATGCCGCAGTTTTCGCACCTTGCACGCAAAAGGGAAATTTCGCAAAGAGCTTCGGTCTCGCGGGGGATATTTCCGTAGCGGTCAAGCATCTCATCGCGTATTTCGTCAATATCCTCCCTTGTTTTTGCGGCGGCTATCTTTTTATACATTTCAATGCGGCTTGCGGGAAGTCTTATATATTTTTCGGGGATATATGCATTGACACGAAGATCAAGGGTGCATGCCGATTCCTCACTGCTTCCCGGCACTATGCCCTTTTCTTCAAGGACGGCTTCCTCGAGTATACGTATATAAAGCTCGTAACCCACAGCCTCCATGTGACCCGACTGCTCGGCACCCAGGATATTTCCCGCACCTCGTATTTCAAGGTCGCGCATGGCAATGCGGAAGCCGGAACCGAATTCAGTAAATTCCCGCAGGGCATCAAGGCGCTTGGTGGCGATTTCCGTAAGGGCGGCGGATTTTTTCCAGGTGATATATGCGTATGCACGTCGGTTGCTTCTTCCGATGCGCCCACGTATCTGATGAAGCTGGGCAAGTCCCAGCTTATCCGCATCCTCGATTATAAGGGTATTGGCATTGGGAACGTCGATACCTGTTTCTATTATGGTGGTGCAGACAAGGATATCGATCTCACCCGCCACAAGGGATGCCCATATATCGGAAAGCTCCTCCTGGCTCATTTTTCCGTGGGCGCAGGCAATGCTTGCATCGGGAAGTGCGGCACGCAGTTTTGCGGCGGTCTCCTCAATGCCTTCCACACGGTTTCGCATATAAAACACCTGACCTGCGCGGCGAAGTTCTTTTTTTATAGCTTCAAGGATTATAAAATTATCGTATTCAAGAACATAGGTCTGTACGGGGTAACGGTCGGTCGGTGCCTCCTCAAGGACCGACATATCGCGGATGCCCGCCATTGCCATGTTGAGTGTTCGGGGTATGGGCGTTGCGGTGAGAGTAAGAACATCTATCTGCTTTGATATTTCCTTAAGACGCTCCTTGTGTGCCACACCAAAGCGCTGTTCTTCGTCCACGACCAAAAGCCCAAGGTCTTTGAACTTTATATTTTTGCCAAGAAGCTTGTGGGTGCCGATGACGATATCTGTTTCTCCCGTTGCAAGGCGCTTTACTATTGCAGCAGCCTCCTTTGGCTTGCAGAAGCGCGAGAGCATTTCTATTTTGAGCGGGAAGCCTTTCATGCGGGACAGAACGGTCTGATAGTGCTGCATGGCAAGAATGGTGGTGGGAACAAGGATTGCCGCCTGTTTTCCCTCTATAACACATTTGAAAACAGCACGCAGGGAGACCTCTGTTTTTCCGAAGCCCACATCTCCGCACAGGAGTCTGTCCATGGGGTGAGGCTTTTCCATGTCTGTTTTTATTTCACTTATTGCGGCAAGCTGACCGTCGGTCTCCTCGTATTCAAAGTCGGCTTCAAAATCTTTTTGCCACTCGGTATCGGGCGAGAAAGCATATCCTGCAAGCTTTGTGCGCTCGGCATAAAGCTGAATGAGCTGTTTTGCCATATCACGAGCGGCTTTTTTTGCCCGTGCTTTGGTCTTTTGCCAGTCCTTTGAGGACATACTTGAAAGCTTTACGGTATCTGCCGCACCCGCATATTTTGAAATGCGGTCCATCTGGTCGATGGGTATATAAAGCGCATCGCTTCCCGCATACTGAAGCATAACGTAATCACGAGTAAGCCCGTCCACCGTAAGGGTCTTTAAGCCCTCATAGCGTGCAATGCCGTGGACTGTGTGGACAACGTAATCCCCCACACGAAGATCCTGATAGGAAAGGATCTTTTGCCCCGAGCTTTTGCCCGGGGAGGGTTTTCTGCCACGCACGCTTCTTTTTGCAAGGATATTTTCACCCTCGGTGAGCAGGGCAAAGGAGGTCTTTGAAAGTTCAAATCCACGCAGCTCCTTCATATCGCCCATGTCGTAGGTGCAATAGCACATACCGCCCCGCGCCTCGTCGGAAAACACTCCGTTTGGCGCACACACCTGTGCGGCAAGTCCTTTTTCCTGTAAATGCGTGCAATATTCCGATGCGGTCTTACTGTCCCGGGTGCAAAGCACGGTCTTGTATCCAAGGGCGTTGTAGTTTTCTATATCGTCAAACAACACATCGTAGTTTGTGCCGACGGAAGCCGTTTGCTTGCTCACAAAGCTGTATAGCCCCGATATTTCAAAATCAAGATGCGATGTAAATGCCGAGGTCACAACTGTGGGGCATCTGGAAAATCGGGAAATGAGCACATCCTCACCGTGCATAAAGTCCGTGCAGGTATGGTGAAGCTCTCCTGCGGATATGAGAGAAAGTATATTTTCATTGAGCTGCCATGCGCAGCTTTTTATGCGTTCGGTGATCTTGGGGTAATCAACGGCAAATATTCCCCCACGGATGCGGGAAAGCAGACAGTCCCCGTCGGAGGACAGTGCGGGCAGATATTTGTCTATATTGGGAAGAGTTCCCTCGGATAGCATTTCTTTTTCACGGCGCAGCTTTGAAAGGGTGGTATCGTATGTTAAAACATCCGTCTTCTCACCGCTTTTTTTGGCTTTGCCAAGCCTTTTTTCCATGGCGGCTATAAGCTCATCCACAAGAGTCAGGCAAACATCTCTCTGTTCGGGAGAAATAAGAAGCTCGCGGGAGGGGGTAACGGTAAAGCTCTGCAGATTTTCCGTTCTGCGCTGGGTGAGTACATCAAAATACCCGCAGGCATCCACCTCATCGCCGAAGAATTCCACTCTTATGGGCAGATCGGCATCGGGCGGGAAGATATCCACGATATCTCCTCGGTGCGAAAACTGCCCCTTGCCTTCGACCGTGTCGCACTCGGCATAGCCGAAAAGACAAAGCTCCTCCAGAAGCTTTGTGACGGAATATTCGTTGCCCACGGAGATCTCTATCTCTCGGGCGCAGTTTTTTTGCGGGGGCAAAAGCGAAAGCACAGCTTCGGGGACTGCCACCACGGCACGGCAGGTGCCGTCTGATATTTTGCGAAGCACATCAAGACGCTCGTATTCCGACTCATGGGAAAAAGCTTCAACATTGTGGAACACAAAATCCCGCATGGGGAAAAGCATTACGCCGTCTGTCATGCACGAAAGAACTTTCACAAGATATGCAGCCGTCCGCTCATCGGGGGCGATAACAAGGTTTGTGCCTCGGTATTCGGGAATTTCGGATATTTCCTCCATGAGCGATGCAATAACAATTCCCGAAAGCGTATCGCCCATGCCCGTGACAAAGGACGGAGCTTGTCGGAAATTCTTTATTTTATATCCCGCAAGGGATTCCGAAAGCTTTTTATACTGGGCATCGTACCGCACGGCATTTGCCGCAAGATGGGATGCGGGGGTTTTGAAAATTGACATTAAGGTATCCTTTCGTTTTTTCTGCCCCGCGGAAAACCGCAGGGCAGCTTTTTAAATGCGTATGCGGTTATCCCAGAGAAACATTCCAGCCCGCAAAGTATTTTGCAAGGCGTAAAAGATCCTGACGGTTGATGGCACCGTCGCCCGTAACGTCTGAGGTGTGAATATCGATCGACACATTCCAGCCCGCAAAATATTTTGCAAGACGTAAAAGGTCCTGGCGGTTAAGGGTCCCGTCACCCGTCACATCGCCCATGGGGGCATCGGTTATGACGTGGTAGGTTGCGGTGAAGACAAGCTCCTCGCCCGTCTGCGTCATGCCGGGGGTGAAGTTTTCCCAAGCCTTGAAAATATAAGAAACTCTGTCGTTTCCGGGTCTTTCGGGGTCATGCGGCGGAACGATCGCCGTGCCGTAATCCACGGTCTCTTCTTTGAGTACTCTGCCGTCAAAGTCTAAGAATTTATAGGTATATTTGTTTATAACTTCGGAATATCTTGCCGTAAAGACAAGTTCTTCTCCGCTCTGGGTCATGCCCTCGGTGAAGTTTTCCCAGCCGTCAAAAGAGTATGAGTATTGCACGGTGTTTTGTCTTTCGGGAGCCTGCGGTGCGGTTATCTGTGCGCCGTAGTCTGCGATCTGCTCTTTTATGACTGTTCCGTCAAAGTCCACGAATTTGTGGGAATATTTTCTTATGGTGGCGGTGTATTCGGGGATGAACACGAGGGTGTTTTCCCGGGTTATTTTTTTCCATTCCGAGAATTCGTATTCATAAGCCACGTCCGAGGGTTTTTGCGGAGCTTGCGGCACAAGCATTTCCGGCACATCTCCGTTTTCCGTTGCAAAGGTTTCCCTGAGCACGGAGCCGTCGTGATTTTCAAATATCACACGGCAAAGGGGAATACTTTCTTTTTCGGCATTTCCCAATCCGTTCGGAGTTTCGTTGAGCAGACACATAAGAGCATCGCCTTTTACGGTGAAGCCGTATATTTTGTTTCCGTTTTGCAGCTGCGGACGGTAAAATTCGGATATGTTCTCGCCATCGAAAATATAAATGGTATCTTGCGTATTGAATATCACCGTGTCTTTATATTCCGAAAGATAGCAGTATGAGCCGGTGAAATACGAATATTCCCCTGTCATCCATCTGCCAAGGTCAAAAACGGACTTGTCAAAGCTTAAGGTCGCAAGCTCGGGGGATTCGAATTCATATAAATAACTGCTGCAGGATTCCTCATCGTACCTTGGGGCATACCATTTATCACCGATATATGCAAAAGCCGAATCTATTGAACGAAGCTCACACGTGTCATATGTTGTGTCGTTGCATTCATATTCCTTTGTATATCCGTAATGACTTTGAGATATTCCGTCATCGCTCATGAGAAAATATCTGTGACGGGCTCTGCCGTAAGCATCGGGTACGGGATCGTTCCAGGTCACGTCTATATGATACCAATTTCCGTTAAGCTGAACATAATTCCACACATGGTTCATTTGCTCAGATGCTACGGAATCGCACTTTATTCCAAGTTTATCCATTATTGCCGTAAAGGCGAGGTTATACGCTTCGCAAACACCGGTGCCTTTTTCAAAAAAGTTATAGGCATCAAATATTTTTAAGTTTGAGTCATATTCAAAATTTGTGCAAAGATAATCGTTTACAAACAGTATTTTTTCGTAGTCCGTAAAATCTTCGGGGATAAGCGACACGACGCTTTCAACATGGTTTTCAAATTTTCTTTTTGCGGCTGTAAGCTCAGTACCGCTCATGGTGTATTTGGGTGATACACTTGTGATTTTTCCGGAAAAAGAATATGAGAAAGAGTATGAGGCGTGGACGTAGAAAAGCTCGGGGCTCTTATCTATAACAAGGGAAAAAGCATCTCTCAATACTTTCATGTCCGACTCGTTGTAGTAAGATAAGCCGGCAAAGCCTTCGTTGTAATAGGGTTCAAGGGAAATGGAAGCTAAGCTATCCGTCAATCCCTGCCTTAATATTTCATAAAGACGGTACACCGCATCGTCATACATAAGGCTGACTTTTTCTTCGGGGAAACGTGCCATTTTCACCGAAAAAAGATCGCTGCGTGAAAGGGTCACCTCGGAAGTGTATACGTGTTCTGTGTCACGAATATCCTCCGCAACCGCAAAAGGGCTGACCGCACAAAGCAAGGCGATTGTTGCGATTAATGCAAAAATAAGCTTTTTCATAATATATCCCCCTTGATTTCAAAATGAGTTTTTCGGAATGTATATTACTCCATCTACTATTTTAGCACATAAATGTATTCAAGTCAAGCCGAAAAAGCGATATGCGCAGGCAGGAGGATATTTCATTAAGCGTGTGGCGGATGCACCGTAAGTCTGCCGACAGAGCACGGCATAAAATTGCAAATTTTCCCAAAGCCGAAATTTTTAATTAACGCAAAAAACAGGCACCCGTTTGGGTGCCTGTCAGAGATATATTATCTTTTAATTATCTCTTCTTGAGAGCTACGAAACCAGCAGCAGAAGTAACGATTGCTGCGAGGCTTGCGATAACGCCCATGTCAGCTGTTGCGGGAGCGGATGTGCCTGCTACGGGAGCATCAGCTTCTGCAAAGCGGATGTAGGAGAAGGAGCCGGATTCTTCGTTGGTGAATTCTACGAATACATCGTGGATACCAGCGGGAACCTTAACTGCCTTTGTGAATTCCTTAGCCTTTGTCTTGTCCCATCCGCCTGTGTTGGTGATGGTGAATGTAGCGAAAGGAGCTGCATCCTTGCTGTCGAGGTGAGCAGCGATAGTTGTTTCCTTATCTCCGCCGTAGGAGAAGAAGATTGTCATTTCCTTAGCACCGTTCTTGCCGAAGTCAACGTTCTTGAACTGAACCATGTCGCCCTTAGCGCCGTTGCCGCAGCCGTATGCTTCCATATAGCTGATGTTCTTGCCGTTACGCTTGCTTTCGGGGTTAGCAAGATAACCGAATTCGTCTTCGTTGCCGTTCATGACAACATTTTCAAAAGCGTTCTTGGGATCTGCAGCAAATGCGGGAACCACGAGAGTGCAGAGAAGAACCAATGTCAAAAGAGCTACTAATGTCTTTTTCATTGTAAAGCCTCCTAAAAAAATTAAATAATTTCAACAACTGCCACGTGGCAGCTATCGTTGTCATATATTATATACTCATTTTTTCATAAAGTCAATACGTTATTTATTCTTTTTCTAAAAAAAACAAAAACAAGCTTTTGGTTTTGTGCAAGTTGCCGTTACTTTTATAAAAAAGTGTGTAAAATATCTCTTTTGACATCATACTTATCCCCTTTATAATTGACAACTGCGTATTAAAATGGTATAATCATAACATTATATATTATATCAGATATATGCGGTGGAAAATTTGTTTTTTCCCTTCAACGAACTTTAAATTCCGAATTTTTTGCGGAGGATGCCATGAGTCAGGATCAAAGAAAAAAACTGCTTATAATAGACGGAAACAGCATCTTAAACCGTGCTTTTTACGGTGTGCGCCCCATGACAACAAGGGACGGCAGACCAACAAATGCCATTTACGGTTTTATAAATATGCTTCTAAAGCCTCTGGAAACGCTTTCTCCCGATGCCGCCGCCATTGCTTTTGACCTGCGTGCCCCCACATTCCGCCACAAAAAATGCGATTTTTACAAGGCAAACCGCAAGGGTATGCCCGAGGAGCTTGCCGCCCAGCTTGACGGTGCAAAGCGTGCCGCGCAGAGTCTTGGTCTTCATGTGCTGTCCCTTGAGGGGTACGAAGCCGACGATATCTTAGGCAGTGCATCAAAGTGTGCGGAGCAGGATGCCGAAAACGATTACGATTGCTATGTTATGACGGGCGACCGTGATTCTTTTCAGCTTGTGGGCAAAAAGACCTACGTTTTGCTTTGCACAAATACCGATACGGTGCTTTATGACGAGGCAAAAATTGCCGAAACCTACGGAGGACTTACTCCCTCCCATATTATAGACTTAAAGGCCCTCATGGGTGATACTTCCGACAATATCCCCGGTGTTGCGGGTATAGGTGAAAAGACTGCGGTAAAGCTTATTTCGGAGTTCGGCTCCCTTGACGGACTTTACGAAAATTACGCCTCTTCCTCCCTTTCTGCGGGAATAAAGGCAAAGCTTGAAAAAGATAAGGAAATGGCATATACCAGCCGCTTTCTTGCCGAGATATTCCGTGATGTTCCGCTGCCGCTCGGCTTTTCCGATCTTTCCTACGGCGGAATGCGCCGAAATGAGCTGTATGAGCTCTTGTCGGAATTTGAGCTTAAAAGCATCATAAAAAGACTCGGGTTTGACGAAAGCTCCCCCGTGGTGCAAAACTCCGCCCCCTCGCTTTTCGATCCTGACGGTTCGGAAGCTGACGAAAAGGAAACTTTTACGGATTATATCCGCACGCAAGAGCTTCCCGCTTTTTCGGGCGATATATCGGTCTGTCCCGATACAGAGGCAAAAGAGCTATATGTAAGTGCCGATAAAGTGTATATCTGCCCCCTTTCGGACAAAAATCTCAAAACAGTTTTTGAAAATGGCGATGCCCGTGTTATTATATACGATTCAAAAGAAGCCTACGGAATACTTCTTGAGCGGGGAATAGAACCTTGTTGCAAGGTGTTTGATGTCATGCTGGCGGATTACACCGTATCCCCCTCGGCAAAGGGCGGGATTGAGGATATCCTTGCGGGAAAAAGTACCCGCGGCTATGACATTTCCGACAGTGTTCAGAAAAAGCTTCTGTGTGTAAATCTTCTTGCAGACGAGGCGGCGCGCCTTGAAAAACAGATCGAGGCGGACGGGCTGCATTTTGTGTATTACGAGCTTGAGCTTCCGTTGGCACGTACCCTTGCAAATACCGAGCACGCAGGATTTTTGCTTGACCGTGCGGGGATATATGCTTACGGCGAACAGCTTGACGAAAGAATAAAACTCCGTATGGAAAACATTTACGGTCTTGCGGGGTGCGAATTCAATATAAATTCGCCAAAACAGCTTGGCGAGGTGCTTTACGAAAAGTTGGAGCTTCCCACCTTTAAAAAGACAAAGAGCGGTTTTTCCACCGATGCGGAAACGCTGGAAAAGCTTCGCCCTTACCACCCGATAATAAATGAGATACTCGATTACCGCACGGTGGCAAAGCTCAAGTCCACATATGTCGAGGGACTTTTGAAGGTCTGCACCGACGAGGATCCGAGAGTCCACACCACATTCCGCCAGGCGCTCACCATGACGGGAAGACTTTCCTCGGTGGAACCCAATCTGCAGAATATCCCCATAAGGCAGGCAGAGGGCAGAGAACTTAGAAAATTCTTTGCGGCACCCGAGGGGAGAGTTCTTGTGGATGCCGACTATTCTCAGATAGAACTGCGTATTCTTGCGGCACTCTCGGGAGATCCCGCCATGTGCGAAACCTTCCGTGCGGGCGAGGATATACACACCATGACAGCGTCGCAGGTGTTCGGAGTGGATGTGGGAAATGTTACCCCCGAAATGCGAAAGAGCGCAAAGGCGGTAAATTTCGGAATAGTTTACGGCATTTCCGATTTTTCGCTGGCGGGTGATATCGGCACAACAAGAAAACAGGCGGGCGAGTATATTGAAAAATATTTTGCAAAATATCCCGGTATCCGTGAATATCTTGATGCCCAGATAGAATCTGCCTTAAAAAACGGATATGTTTCGACTTATTTCGGCAGACGCCGTTATATCCCCGAGCTTTCGGCAAAGAATAAGGTGATGCAGGCATTCGGCAAGCGTGTTGCCATGAATTCCCCGATCCAGGGCACTGCGGCAGATATCATAAAGCTTGCCATGATACGCACCGAAAAGGCGCTTTTTGATTCGGGACTTGATGCAAAGCTTATACTTCAGGTGCACGATGAACTCATAATAGAATGCAAAGAATCGGATGCTCCTGCGGTGAGCGAAATTCTGAAGCGTGAAATGGAAGGCTGTATGGGCGAAAACTTCCCCGTGCCCCTTGATGTATCCGCCGCCTGCGGCAAGACCTGGTATGATGCGCATGGGTGAGAAATCCATAAGGTGTTCTGAATATTATTTGCAAAAATAAAGTGAGGCGGAAGAATGCACAACATTTTTGGAATGTTTATACACTGGGGCATTTATTCTCAGTTGAAATCTCATGAGCAGGTCCTGGCGCGGTACGATATGGAAAACCGCGGTTACGAAAAGCTTATTCACACCTTTGACCCTGTAAACTATGACCCCGAGGAGTGGGTGTTGCTTGCAAAGAGGGCGGGAATGAAGTATATCTGCTTCACAACAAAGCACCATGACGGCTTTTGTATGTGGGACACCAAATATACCGACTACAATATTATGCACACGCCCTATGGCAGGGATGTTACGCGTATGCTTGCCGAGGCTTGCAAAAAGCACGGAATGAAGCTTTCGTTTTACTACTCCTGCCCCGACTGGTATCATGAAAATGCCTATAATCCGAATTCCACACATCAATGGAAGGCGGCGGATAAAGAGAAGGGCGATACCGCAAAGTACCGGGAATTTGTGAAAAATCAGATCACGGAGCTGCTTACGGCTTATGGTGAAATATATACTCTTTTTTGGGATATTCCCCCGCGCATACGGGATGAGAGCATAAATGCACTTGTCAGAAGGCTGCAGCCGGGAATACTGATAAACAACCGCGGCTACGATGAAGGCGATTTTTCCACACCCGAAAGGGAGCTTGATGAGATTGCGGAATCCGGACATTTTGAAAAAATGACGGAAGCCTGCAATTCTGTGGGAGAACAGAGCTGGGGCTAC
>JAFYUY010000060.1 GCA_017549405.1 Clostridia bacterium
AATGGCAAAGATATAATCATTCATCGGTTCAGGCAGATACAGTTGCTTCTGACGGCTCTGTCCTATTCCGACACCCCACACACCGCCATTTCCTATGGCATACAGCGATTGTGCAGGTTGCCAACCGTCCCCCTGCATATCAATAAAAGGATCTTTCCATATATCAAGACGGCTCTTTGAATGTGGCAGTAGGTTCAGGAGTCCGAACATTCCGATACCGCCTACCGCAACCGCACCCAAAAGATACCGTGCACTGCAGCCGCCAACCACCATGAGTATTACTATTATCATGGTAATAATGATAAGACCCGACATATGAGGTTCGAGAACAAGCAAAACCCCTATAACACCTATCATGATTCCAAAAGGAAGAACACCGAAAAAGAAATCGGGTGCTTCTGTTGCAATTTTGCGTTTTATTCCCATACGGATTGCAAAACACAGAATTATCGTTCCCAAAAGCAGCAGCGGCACCATAAAGTCATCACAAAATTTTATAAGTCCGTAAAAGCTGCCGGGTTCTCCATTTACCAGAAACTCTTGAGAACCGCCCTTGATCTTAACAAATACACCAACGGCTCCGAGAGCAAAAATACCAACACCGATTAGTGCCAGACACATAGTGGGAAGAACAATATGAATAAACGACCCCGGCTGACCTTTCAGTGTTATTTGCGAATGAAACCTGTCAATATAGTCTGCACACATTACAATGACCGCAAATTTCATTATCTCCGACGGCTGTATAGTAAAGCTGCCAAGGGCTATCCAGCGACGCGCTCCGTTAAGCTCGGGCATGAAAAGAACAAGTCCCATAAGCGCAAGGGTTACTAAGAATATAAGAGGGGTGTATTTCCGTATGACTTCATACGGGATCTTAGTAACAAGCAGCATTGTAATAAACCCAACAATAACAAAAACCACGTGGCGTTTGAAGAAATAGAGGTTATCATAGCCGAATTCCTTTTTCGAGCCGGCATATACATAGCTTGCAGTTGCAACCATAACTATACCCGCACAAAGCAGCAAAATTATAGCCGCAAGAAACGGTTTATCCACGCCCCGGCGCAGACGGTAGCTTCTGCCACGCACATCAGGCACATGGGGATCTCCGTTTGATCTGTTTTTTACCGTTGCCATTTTCCCTCCGAAAATACTTTATATTTTATAACTGTTTACGCAATAAGAAAACCGTAACTGCCTATAGCGGAGAACACAAGGGTGACAAAAGAGAAAACTCCCACTATCTTTATTTCGTTCCATCCGCACATTTCAAAATGATGGTGGATGGGGCTCATTTTAAATATCCTCTTTTTAAATAACTTGAAGCTTGCAACCTGCAAAACGACCGATATTGCCTCTGCATAATAGATTATTCCGACAAACACAAGTATCAGCGGCATATCAAGCCACACGGCAATACAACTCACAACACCGCCCAGAAACAGCGATCCCGTATCCCCCATAAACACCTTTGCGGGGTAAAAATTATAAACAAGAAAGCCTAAGCATCCGCCACATACCGCTGCCGCAAGAGCAAGCGCCGCCATATTTTCGGTCCTAAAGCAGACTGCACCCAAAAAAACACATGCAACCGTTGTAACACTTGCCGCAAGACCGTCTATACCGTCGGTAAGATTCACACTGTTAACGGTAAACACAATTCCCGTTATAAGCAAAACATAATAGAATATTCCAAGTTCAAGTCTTGATTCCGTAAAAGGAAGGGCTACCGAAGTATCGGAAACTTTGCCGGCATTTACGGCAAAAACATATGCTGCCGCGGACGCAAACTGAAGGATCAGCTTCTGAATTGCCGTAAGCCCCTTGTTCTGCTTGTGAACAAACTTTGCAAAATCGTCTATGAAGCCCGTAAGTCCGCAGAGCAACACAAATATAAAATTGATAACGAGTTCACTTATGCTCTCGCCTCCGCGAATTGCCATTACGGCAAACACCACAAGCGCAGCTGTCACTCCGCCGGCAAAGAATATACCTCCCATGGTAGGTGTTCCCTCTTTGGATTTATGCCAGCGGGGACCAATATCAAGTATCTTCTGACCCATTTTAATGCTTTTGAGAACGGGAATGAGAAACTTGCCCAATATTACAGTTAACACAAAACTTATTGCAAAAGAAATTATTGCCGTTTTCATTAAAATAACACCACCAATTTAGGATATCCTGATTTTTTGCGCGGAAATATCAGTCTGTTCCGTCAAGATGCTTAAAGCTCACGGTAATGACCGTACCCGGAGTAACGCTTTCTCCCGCAGCGGGAGTCTGAGATACCGCAACCGCCGATTCACCGTTTACACCTTCACGGTATGAGCCCTCAATATAAATATTAAGATTGCTGTTTATGATCATTCTGTTTGCAGAAGTTGCAGAATGTCCGACACAGTTGGGAACCACAACATTGCTCGCAGGTATCTCCCCTCCGGTATACAAAACAACAATACCGTCGCCCGATACCGCGGTTCCGCTCTTGGGGAACTGTTCGTTCACAACATCGCCTTCGCCCATGATCTTGCATTTGAAGCCCGCATCTTCTATCTTCTTTTTAGCTTCTTCCGTAGTCATGGTTCTGTAATCACCCACGGTAACAGCCATGGACTCTTTTTCTTCCTCGGTAAGCTCGGGGGCAATGTTAAGATAAGGGAGCGTATCTGTCAGAACCTGAGAAACCACCGGTGCCGCTATAACTCCGCCGTAATACTGACCTTTTGTGGGAGTGTCTATCGCCACAAGGATGGCAACCTTTGGGTCATCGGCAGGTGCAAATGCCACGCATGAGCCGACATAAGGAGTGATATTTTCCTTATCTTTTTCTGCACCATGCTTTTCGGCAGTACCCGTTTTTGCTGCAACTTTATATCCTTTTACATACGCATTCTTGGTGGAGCCCATATTGATTCCGTTTGCAAGGTAGCGCATTATCGTATCGCTTGTATCTTGTGAAACGACCTGGCGCACAAGAGTTGGCTCGTATGATTCAATTATATTTCCGCTGTCATCGGTAAGAGCTTTTACGATATATGGCTTCATAAGTTTGCCACCGTTTGCCGTTGCGCAAACCGAAGTGATAAGTCGCAGCGGGGTAATGGTAAAGGTCTGACCGAAAGAGTATGTGGCAAGCTCTACCTCATTAAACGAAGAAAGGTTTGTGTGATAAATACCCGATGCTTCTCCGGGCAGATCTACACCCGTCGTGTCCATAAGACCGAATTCTTCAAAATATCTGTAGAATGTATTCTTTCCGATTCGTGCCGCAAGCTGCATAAAAACGGGGTTGCAGGAATTCTGAAGTCCAAGCTCAAAGCTTTCTGTACCGTGACCGCCCGCCTTGTGACAGTCGATGTCCCAGCCGCCCACATTCATGGAGCCCGAGCAGAAAAACGTATCGTTTTCCGAAACCTTATTTTCCTCCAGCGCAACGGCAGAAGTCACAAGCTTGAATGTGGAACCCGGTTCATAAAGCTCCGTCACACATTTATTCTTCCACAAGGCTTCACGCAGATCGTGGAGATACTTCGTCTTCTCTTCTTCTGTCCCCTCAAATGCGTCATAGAGTATCTGAGAGCTTTCATCAAGTGTGGAAGGTGAGTTGGGATCATAGTCGGGTTTTACCGACATTGCAAGGATCTCGCAGGTATTCACATCCATCACAATACCCAGAACTCTGTTTTTTGCTCCGGTGTCAATAAGTGCCGCGTCCAGAGCTTTTTCAAGAAAATTCTGTATTGTCCAGTCTATCGTAAGCACAAGATTGCTGCCGTTTTCGGCACCTATGTAATCTTCATATTCAAAGGGCATACTTTTACCCACACCATCCTGTGCGGTAACCAGCTTTCCCGGTGCTCCCTTAAGAGCATTGTCGTAAGCGGCCTCGATCCCGTATACACCGGAATTGTCGTAACCCGTAAAGCCCAGAACATGACTTGCAAGATTGCCGTAAGGATAATAACGCTTTGTGGAATCACGGAAATGTATTCCGTCTGTAAGATCGTTCTTGCTCATCCAGGTGCGTATCTCATCGGCGACTTCGCGTTCCACCTTGTCTTTAACTCGGCGGTATTTGCTCTTTTTGTTTGAGATATACGGTTCAAGATCGGTGCGCTTGACCCCCAAAGTTTCCACAAGATATGTTACTATTTTATCTTCATTTTCGGGAGCGATCTCGTTTGGGGAAATAAAAACATCCTCAACCGTGGCGCTCATCGCAAGCGCCTTCATGTTTCGGTCATATATCGTTCCGCGCTCGGGACTTATCGTCATTTCTGTGGTATACTGCTCAACCGCCATCTGTCTGTAACGGTCGGCATTTATTATCTGTGTCTTGATAAGATTATAGATAAGAAGTGCCAGCATCACGCCAAACACCAATGCCACAACAGCAACTCTTATAAGCATCGGCTTTTTTCTCACATCTTTAATTCTGCTCAATCCACACTCCGCCTTTCCCGAAAGTCAATTCTTGTTCTGACAAAAAAAGAGAAGCATTTTACTATTGCATCTCTTTTTGTATAAATTCCAATATAAGTGTGGGTCATTCCTTTCCCATCACTTCTCCGAACAGTTTTATAACGCCCGACATAACAGTGCTGACCGAAACCTCTGTCTCGCTCTCGTTGGATTTAATGATCTTATAGCTGTCAGACATTGTAACATATTTTGACGAAACCTGTTCAGATGTCACCATGCCGTTTTCCAAAGCATATTTTTCTATAACGGAATGATCGGTCTTCTTGTTAAGAAGAATATCATGCTCCGCTATCTGTGCATTGTACTCCGCCATTGTTTCCTGAAGTTCGTTTATATTTTTGTTGTATTTTGTGATCTGGGAGTAATTCATAAGAAGAAATACCGCAACTACCGTAACCGCAACGGCAATGGCTGCAAGGCTCACCGGGAAATTGTTTTCCTCCACTGCGTATTCTTCATAAGAATAATCCACCTTATTTACTCCCGCCGCCAAAGTATCGCGGATGGTTTTACTGTTTTCCACGGCAAATCTTGCATTTTTCAGATCAGCCGCTCTTTTTGCTCTCCGTGCAACACGGCGGACCGCAGTACCGAATGTTTCCTCCTGCGCACTGACTCCCGCAGTCTGACGGGCATCGGAATATGTGCGCAAAGACTCTGTTGTTCTATTATATTGTCTGTTTTTTGTATTTAGAATTCTTCTGTTGTCATCTGCGAAAGAAGTCATGGTCTCCTCCGTCATATTTTTTCCAAAATTCTCAGTTTTGCACTTCTTGAACGCGGGTTTTCTTCAAGCTCCGCGTCGCTTGGCAGTATGGGTTTTTTTGTAATTATTTTCGCTTCGGGCTTTTTTCCGCAAACGCAAACGGGAAAATCCGAAGGACAAGTACACCCCTCGGTATACTTAAGATATGTATGCTTGATTATTCTGTCCTCAAGCGAATGGAAGCTGATAAAGGAAAATCTTCCGCCGTGATTCAGCATCGGAAACAGTCCGTCTATCACTCTGTCTATAACATCGAGTTCGCCGTTGACCTCAATTCTTATCGCCTGAAATGTTCGCTTTGATGGGTGCGGCCCCTCTCTACGGCATTTTGCAGGAATGGCATCTTTAATTATATCGTTAAGCTGAAATGTGGTTTCGATCGGTGCATTGTTTCGCGCATTCACGATAAACGAAGCAATTTTTCTTGCAAAACGTTCCTCACCATACATAGAGATCACATCGGCGAGTCTTTTTTCGTCATATCCGTTAACCACATCGTAAGCACTTTTCCCCTCCCCCTGCGACATACGCATATCAAGGGGAGCATCGTTCATGTAGGAAAATCCGCGTTCGGGTGTGTCAAGCTGAAAAGAAGAAACACCGAGATCCGCCACCGCTCCGTCTATTTTTTCAACTCCGTTATCGCGCAGAAGCTCTGGCGCATCTCCGAAATTGCCTTTAATAAAAGTCACAAGATCGCCGTATTTTTCAAGTTTTTTGCCTGCCGCCCGCAAAGCATCGGTATCGCGGTCAATACATATAAGCCTGCCGCCACCGGCATTCACAATGCGCTTCAATATTTCCTCGGAATGGCCTCCGCCACCCGTCGTGCAGTCAAGATATGTTCCACCACGCTTTACGGCAAGACCGTCAACGGTCTCATGAAGCATTACGGAATAATGTTCAAAATCGGGAGCGCTTACCGCACCGTTTGTATTTGTAATATCAGAAGCCGACATTTTTAAGCATTTCCTTCATTTCTTCGATATCGGAATCATCGTTTATTTCAGCAAACTTATCAGGTCTCCATATTTCAACACAGTTGTTAAGACCCACAAAAGATATGTCCTTTTCAATTCCTGCGTGAGAACGCAGCTCCTGCGAAATAACTATTCTGCCCTGGGAATCAAGCTCCGTATTAAACGCACTGGCAAGGATAAATCGTTTGATCCTTTTCATTTGCATCTCGCCGTAAGTTTCAAGCTTTTTGATAAAAGCCTCCCATTGTTCGCGATTATACAAAACAAGACAATCATCGAGTCCTCGAACGATAACGAGTTCTCCCTGAAGATCCGCGCGGAACTTGGCGGGAACAAAAACTCGCCCTTTGGCATCGAGTGTATGCAGATACTGACCGGTCAACAACCGCGCTCACCTCTTTTCGAATAGCTTCGCAACGCAAAATGAATCATAGCTTAAAACCGCACTCTGCAAATTTTAAACTCTAAAGTACTAAATCTCGGAATTTTTAATCCATTTTCATTTAATTTCAATCCATTTTGCCCCATTAATGATATAATTATATCCTATAAAAACAAACTTTGCAATAGTCTGCTGCCTTACATTTATTAATTTTTTGTAAACATTGCCGAAGAGTGTAAGAATTTCTGCAAAAATCGCAGAAAAACATGGCCGATACGCACATAAACGGCATAAAATCAAAATATATATTTGACACAACAAACAAAAAGGAGCGCAAAAAATGAAAACCTCAACCTTTGAGACGTTCAGCGAAAAAGAAGTGATAAACTGCCATGACGGCAAGATATTAGGAACTCCGTGCGATATAAAATTCAACACGGAAACGGGAAATATAATTTCATTTTCCGTGCGTGACACATCAAAATTCTCTTTTTGCGGAAATAAAAACACGATCGAAATATTCTGGGACAAAATAACTAAGATAGGCGATGACATAATCTTGGTAGATCTTAACTGTACAACCGCCTGCCACTGTGAAAAACCCAAAAAAGAAAAGAAATATTTTTTTGGAGGTTGACAAAACCCAAAGTTTGTAGTATAATATTCCCGTTCGCAGGAAAACTGCGGATTTATACGCAGGTATGGCGGAATTGGCAGACGCGCTAGATTCAGGTTCTAGTGGGGGCAACTTCGTGGAGGTTCAAATCCTCTTACCTGCACCAAAAAGAAGCGTAATTTTGATACAAAGTTACGCTTCTTTTTCTTTGCTCAAAACCGCTTAAATAAAGGATTTTTTAAAAAAGATAAGTTTCTGAGTGAAATATTTAATAGAAAAAACACATTGCTTTATCTCGAAAACACAATTAAGGTAAACTCGTAGAAAACAAGTGCCTCCCCCACTCTATTTTGCGGAAATGAATATATAATAAAAACACGCCTTACAGCAGATCTTACTTGCTGTAAGGCGTATCACTTTTGCATCTATTTATGTTTTTCCCCAATCAGCCAGTTTTTGATAGAGATCGGTGAAGAGATTGTCTCTTCGCACCTCATAAACGTACCTGATGAGGTGCCTCGTTTTATCCTCACTGTAATTTTCGTCGTATTCGGGAATGGGTGCCGGGATAAGCATATCGCTCATAAATCTTGAATCCTTGTTGAGAAGCCAAGCTATG
>JAFYUY010000061.1 GCA_017549405.1 Clostridia bacterium
AACACGGATCCAGGCGATATCGTCACCTACGCACCATACCTTGTAGCCCTTTTCGCGGTAGAGTTCCGGAGGAATGAGCAT
Source organism: Clostridia bacterium (assembly GCA_017549405.1). Taxonomy (GTDB): domain Bacteria; phylum Bacillota; class Clostridia; order Oscillospirales; family CAG-382; genus UMGS1052. The sequence goes on from JAFYUY010000061.1 coordinate 82, forward strand.
TGCAAGGTTGGTCTTTCCGCAAGCGGAGGGGAATGCTGCTGCGATGTATTTGATTTCACCATTGGGGAATTCAACACCGAGGATGAGCATGTGTTCTGCCATCCAGCCTTCTTTTCTTCCGAGGTAGGAAGCAATGCGGAGCGCAAAGCACTTTTTGCCGAGAAGAACGTTTCCGCCGTAACCGGAGTTAACGGACCAGATAGTGTTGTCTTCGGGGAAGTGGCAGATATAGCGGTTTTCTTCGTCGATATCTGCTCTTGCATGAAGACCCTTGATAAAGTCTGCGCTGTCACCGAGGTTGTCGATAACTTCCTTGCCTGCGCGTGTCATTATGAGCATGTTGAGAACAACATAGATGGAGTCGGTAAGTTCAATACCGATCTTGGAGAAAGAAGAACCAACAACACCCATGGAGTAGGGGATAACATACATGGTTCTGCCCTTCATAGAGCCGCGGTAGAGCTTGGAAAGCTTTTCGTAGCATTCGGAAGATTCCATCCAGTTGTTTGTTGCACCTACATCTTCCTTCTTCTTTGTGCAGATGAAAGTTCTGTTTTCAACGCGTGCAACGTCGTTTACTGCTGTTCTGTGGAGATAGCAGCCGGGGAGCTTTTCCTGATTGAGCTTGATCATTTCGCCTGTGGAAACAGCTTCTGCTCTGAGAGCTTCTGTCTGCGCTTCGGAACCGTCGATCCAAACGATCTTATCGGGGCAGGTGAGAGCAGCCATTTCGTCGATCCAGGTGAGAACGTGCTTGTTTGTGGTCATTTTATTTCCTCCTGATGATAAATTTACGTTTTTTGTGATATTTGAGGCACGATTGCTTATCAACGCCCCAAATCCTAAGCCATTATAATTATAACCTAAAGTAAGGTATTTTTCAAGAGTAATTTTCAATATTTTGGTGTATATAATAAAATGATACAGATTGTTAATATTTTGCCAATTACAAACAGCATAAAAATCATAAAAAACTTTGCTTTAGAACTATAAAAAATGATGTTATCTATCGACAAAACAAAAAATATGTTGTATAATAAAATGTAAAATAATATTTATATGTTTAGTGTATCAGTACCTAAATTAAATTCATATGGTCCGAAAGGAGTTTTATTATGGGACTTATTAAAGCGGGACTCGGTGCTATCGGCGGAACACTGGCAGATCAATGGAAAGAGTTTTTCTATTGCGATTCCATAGACAGCAACGTTCTTATGGTAAGGGGGCAGAAGCGTACAGGCAAGCGTTCATCCAATACGCGCGGAGATGACAATATCATTTCCGATGGTGCGGGTATTGCGGTTGCTGACGGTCAGGCTATGATGATCGTAGAGCAGGGCAAGGTTGTTGAATTCTGCGCAGAGCCCGGCGAATTCACATACGATTCTTCCACAGAACCCAGCATTTTTACGGGAGAACTTGGCAAAAGTATAATAGAAACGTTCAAGACCATAGGCAAACGTTTTACCTACGGTGGAGATACAGGTAAGGATCAGCGTGTTTATTATTTTAACACAAAAGAGATCATGGGCAACAAATACGGAACAGCAACTCCCGTTCCGTTCCGCGTTGTGGTAAATGAGCAGATGGGATTGAAGCTTTCGGTGGATATTCGCTGCAACGGTGAATACACTTATAAGCTTGTGGATCCAATGCTGTTTTATAAGAGCATTGCCGGAAATGTTGCAGATGAATACAGACGGGAGGACCTTGAAGATATTCTCCGTTCAGAGCTTCTTTCTGCTCTTCAGCCGGCTCTTGCCAAAGTTTCGGCACAGGGGATAGAATATTTCGAAATACCCGCGCACACAAATGAGGTTAAAGATGCGCTTAAAGATGTGCTGAAGTCCGACTGGACAGAAACGCGCGGTATTGAAATATTTAAGATCACCGTAAATTCCCTTTCCATTCCCGAAGATCAGCGCAAGAAGATAACGGAATGGGAAGAAAATGTAATGACAACAAACCCCAATATGGCGGGTGCAAGAATAGTCGGTGCTCAGGCTGATGCGATGCGTACCGCAGCCGCAAACGAAAATGGTGCCATGACAGGCTTTATGGGTATGGGTATGGCGGCAGGTGCGGGAGCAAATGCACAGAATCTTTATGCTATGGGCGGTCAGCAGCAGGCTGCTGTTTCGCAAGGCGCATGGAAGTGCGTATGCGGTGCAACTGCTTCGGGAAATTTCTGCTCGGAATGCGGAGCAAAAAAGCCTTCCGACGAGTGGGTTTGCTCATGCGGTTCAAAGAATAACGGAAAATTCTGCCCCTCATGCGGAGCATCTCGCCCTACCTTGGAGTGGATATGCTCATGCGGTGCCAAAAACAAAGGCAAATTCTGCTCAGAATGCGGCAAACCGCAAAATTAAAGGAGAAGACGAATGTCGGAACTTCACGAATATAAATGTCCCAACTGCGACGGAAAAATAGAATTTGACAGTTCCTCGCAGAATATGCAATGTCCGTACTGCGGTTCGGAGTTTTATGTGGATTCTCTTCGCATACACGACGAGCAGCTTGCGCGCGGAAGTTCTGTGGATGCCGATTGGAGCAATGTGTCATCGGGCGAATGGCAGGAGCGGGAAACGGACGGGCTTCGGTCGTATGTGTGTAATTCCTGTGGCGGAGAAATAACTGCCGACAGCACAACCGCAGCATCAAAATGTCCTTTTTGCGACAATCCCGTGGTTATGATGGATCGGTTTTCGGGGCAGCTGAGACCCGATTATGTGATCCCTTTTAAGCTTGACAAAGAAGCGGCAAAACAGGGACTTCAAAAGCATCTTTCGGGCAAAAAGCTTTTGCCGAAGGAGTTTAGAAACCAAAACAGAATTGAGGAAATAAAAGGTATTTACGTTCCGTTCTGGCTGTATGATAGCGATGTGGAGGCGGATATCCGTTATCGGGGAACAAAGACCCGAATGTGGAGTGACAGCAGATATAACTACACCGAAACAAGCTTTTATTCAGTGGAACGTTGCGGAAATCTTTCCTTTGAATGTGTTCCCGTGGATGGTTCTTTAAAGATGCCGGATGATATAATGGAATCCATAGAGCCATATGATTTCAGTCAGGCGGTGGATTTTGCCACGGCATATCTTTCGGGTTATTTTGCCGACAAATACGATGTCACAAGCGAGCAATGTATACCGCGTGTGAATGAACGTGTTCAAAAAACGACTGAGGACACCTTTGGATCTACAGTTACGGGGTATACAACACTTGTTTCCGAGGGCAGCAATATCAGGATCATCAACGGAAAAGCCAAATATGCCCTTTACCCGGTATGGTTACTCAATACAGAATGGCAGGGAAAAACCTATACTTTCGCCATGAACGGTCAAACAGGCAAATTTGTGGGGGACTTGCCGTTGGACAAATCGGCATATTGGCGCTGGTTTGCGGCACTTACGGGTATTTGTACCGCTGCGTTTTTTGGTCTGTGCCTGTTGCTTGGTCTTGTAGGATAAAGGGGGAGCAATAAGCATGAATAAAACAAAAATCAGGTGTTTTTCTTCCTTTATCTTGTCTTTGATCATTATTGCAACGGTCTGTTTGCCGTGTTCGGCAAGAAATTTTCATGTTAATGATAATGAGGGACTTTTGTTGCAGGAGCAGGCAGAGCAGCTCGAGAAGTCGCTTTCACACATTTATGCAGAATACGGTATTATTGCCGCTGTTGCAACGGATGGAGAGCTTGACGGCAAGGATGTTCAGAGCTACGCTGATGATCTTCTGGATTATCATCTTTCTGCCGAGAGCGGTATCGTGTTTGTGGTGAGCGATTCCCAGCGTGAATATGCTTTTTCAACCGTTGGAGAGGCAATGAATATTTTTGGGGGCTATCAATTCGATATCCTGGAAGAGAATATTCTTGAGTATCTTGCCGACGGAGGATATTACGAGGCTTTTGAAATTTTCGCAGCTTTGGTTGGAAGCATGGCAAGCGATTATCGCAACGGAGAATATGGCGGAGAATCGTATTATGAGGATGATTATTACGAAAACGGGTATCAAGCCATTTACGAAGAGGAAGTTTACGAGGAGATAACGTATACAGATATCCTTATAATCTCGCTTATTGCGGGTGTCATAATTGCATTCATATCTGTTTCTGTAATGAAAGCGCAGCTGAAAAGCGTACGCTCCCAAAACGCAGCTCGCAGTTATGTGAAGAGCGGTAGCATGGTTCTCACAAAGCAGAATGACAGATTTTTGTATCGCACTGTAAATAAGGTGCGTCGTCAGCAAAACAGTTCCTCGGGAGGGGCAGGTGTGCACCGCTCATCTTCGGGAAGAAGTCACGGTGGACGAAGCGGAAAGTTTTAAATTATTAAAAAACAAAATGACATTTAATGTCGGAAAGAGGAACAATGATGAAAAAGGCAGCATTACTTATTATGGCGGTGGTTTTTTCCGTACTGTGCTGTGTAACGGTTTTTGCATCTGATGGCATAACTGTTTACGTTGACGGAATGCCAGTGGACTTTGACGTTCAGCCGCAGATAATATCAGACAGAACCATGGTGCCCATGAGAGCTATTTTTGAAGCCATAGGCGCCGAAGTTACGTGGGACAGCGAAACATCGACCGCTTTGTCCAAAAGAGGAGATGACGATGTTCGCATTACTATAGGTGAAAACAAAATAGTAAAGAACGGTGAAGATATTGCTATTGATGTGCCTGCATGCATCGTTGATTCAAGAACTCTCGTGCCCGTAAGAGCGGTTGCGGAAAGCTTCGGATGCGATGTGTTCTGGGATGGAGAAAACAGGATCGTACGTGTTGTAACAATAAAGCTTGATGAGCCTGTGCTTACGGAGCTTGACAAAGAGATAGTTATGAAAATTGGAGATACAGAAATCTCCAAGGCGAAGTATCAGCTTTTTGAAAAAATACTTTCTTCCGAAAATTCGGCTGATGAAAAGGATATCAAAGAAGCAACTATTAATTCTCTTAAAAGAATGTGCGCAATGAAGCAATATGCAAAGGAAAACGGAATTGAAATGCCTTTGCATCATATTGACGGTGTAAATACCGATATTTATCTTATGAAGACATTGGGCGTGTATGACGCAAGCATTACTAATTATGAAACGACAGATGCTGCGTTCCGCGAATACTTTTACGAATCCATGCTGGTGGCATATATTTACGATATCCCCGTTGAATTTACCGACGAGCAGCTTATTTCGTATGCAAGAGAAAACTTTGTGCGAGTAAAACATCTATTGGTTACGGATAAGGCAAAGGCGGAAGAAGCCCTTGCACTTATTGTTGCGGGAGCAAAATTTGAAGATGTTATTCCCAAATATACTATTGACGGCATGAATATCGAAACGGGCTATGTTTTCGGTAAGGGCGAAATGGTAAAAGAGTTTGAAGAAGCAAGCTATGCGCTTAAGGAAGGCGAAGTTTCCGAAATAGTTCAGTCTGCTTTCGGATATCACATCATAAAGGCGTATCCCATGTCCGAGATAACCGATGAATATTTGCTTGAAAAGAAAGCTAAAACGATCCGCACAATAATGCAGGATGCCTATTATCCCGCAAGATTTGACGAGATCGCTGAAAAATATGAGATCACGGTGTATTGATCGTTTTATTATATTGATTTAAAAAATTATCCCCGCAAACTTCGGTTTGCGGGGATAATACTTTATTATTGCTTATTTGCCGAGTTGTACATTGAAGCCGGAGAAGTATTTTGCAAGTCTTAAAAGATCTCGGCGGTTTACCACATCATCTTCTGCAGCAACGTTTGAGGCACTTTCGTTAATTTCCACATCCCAGCCCGACAAGTATTTTGCAAGTCGGAGCAGATCGTTTCTGTTAACAGTACCATCGTTGTTTACATCACCGTAAAGAATGTCTGTTACTTCGCCGCCATAGGGGAAGTTTTCATACTTTTTGTGACCGCACTCAGTGCAAGCTGCAGATTTTGTTCCATCATGTTCAGGTGTGGCAGGAGCTTCGATTACCCATTCACCGTAGGAGTGGTTACCC
>JAFYUY010000008.1 GCA_017549405.1 Clostridia bacterium
AACGCTTCCTCAAAAACCGTTGTGTGGTCAAGCTCCAATACCTCTGTTGCCACCGTGGCAAACGGAAAGGTGACGGCAGTTTCCGCAGGTATTGCCGAAATTTCCGCACTCACCATGGATGGTGAGTACAAAGCGGTCTGCGTTGTTACTGTTACAAACGGCGAAATTACCGTTAAAAATTCGGCAGGTGTACCGGGGAAAACCGCCCGTGTTAATATTGATATTACCGAAAATCCGGGTATTGCGGTTGTTGGACTTGAAATATGCTATGACCGCGATGTTCTGACGCTTGAGTCCTTTGAGAACGGTGTGATTTTTGATGACGGAGATGCCGACGGCAATCCCGAAAATTATCCCTTTGTATATAACGCATACTGTGCCGACAGTAACAAAACGGACAACGGGAAGCTTCTCACGCTTATTTTCTCCGTGAAAGATGATGCTCCGTTTGGCAACTATGATGTGACTGTTTCTTCCGTTGAAGCAATAGACATTAACGAGCGCGATGTTTATCTCGAGTGCATCAACGGAATCGTGAGAATTATGGATTGTCCCGGTGACGTGACCGGCGACGGTGAGCTCAACCGAAAAGACCTTCTCCGCCTTGCAAAATTCTTTGCAGGCTGGGATGTGACGCTTGGCTGAAAGCCCAGCCCGTCCCGCGGGGTGCGCGAAAGCTATTATAAAAAAATAAGGTGCCGTCTGCCGCGCGTACGCGGGGTGGGCGACCCCGGAAAAAGCATGATATAAAATTTGCGGAGCAAAGAAAAACTTTGCTTCGCATTTTTATTTGTAAATAAAAATGTTCTCCGTGCATATACATTTTAAAAAAGCATTCGGGGGACAGTATGATAATACACACGGTAAGCTCGGGAGAAACGGTTTTCTCCATTGCCGCAAGGTATGGCATCAGCGAGCAGCTTTTAGAAGTAAACAACGGTCTTCAAAACGTACGGGATTCCCTTCCCATAGGACTCGGTCTTGTGATCCTCATTCCGTCCGAGGTCTATACGGTGCGGGCAGGGGACACACTGCGCTCAGTTGCCGCCCGTTTCGGAATAACGCTCAATGACCTTTACCGCAGAAATCTTATTCTTGGCGGACGGGATGAGATCTTTGATGGTCAGACCCTTGTTATTGAATATGTCGACAGACCTATATATGATTTTTCCGTCGGCGGATACTACTATACTTTTGTTTCCGATGATATCTTAAACACTTCGTTGCCGCTTACCAAACTTTTTATGCCCTTTACATACGGTTTTACACCGACGGGCGAAATTGTTGAAATAAACGATGAAAAACTTTTGGAGCGCGGCTATTATTACTCCTCCGCACCCTACTTTCATCTTTCAACACTCACGGAAACAGGTGCCTTCAGCAACGAGCTCGCATCTGCGCTTTTTAAAGACAGAGCACTGTGGAGTACCCTTGCCGATAATATTATTGCTGTTATGCAGGCAAAAGGATATGTGGGGCTTGATATTGATTTTGAATTTATTGATGCCTCCGACCGCGAGCTTTATGCACAGTTTATTGGTTATATGCGCACACGTGTAAACGAATATTCTTACCGTCTTATTGTTGCGCTTCCGCCCAAAACATCCGCAACACAGCAAGGTCAGCTTTACGAGGGGGTGGATTACCGTCTGCTCGGTGAAGCTGCCGATTATTGCTTGCTTATGACCTATGAGTGGGGGTATACATACGGCCCGCCCATGCCGGTTTCACCCACTCCGTCAATACGCCGTGTGCTTGATTATGCAGTCAGCGAGATCCCACCGCAAAAGATATATATGGGTATTTCAAATTACGGCTACGACTGGAAACTGCCGTATATCCGCGGGGAGAGCCGTGCCGTTTCGCTTTCGAATACCGAGGCAGTTGAGCTTGCTTCGCACACGGGTTCTGAAATTTTTTACAGTGATGAATACGAGGCACCGTATTTTAATTATACCGATAACGATGGCAACCGCCACGAGGTATGGTTTGAAGATGCCAGAAGTATTGCCGCAAAGCTTGCGCTTATAAAAGAATACGGTTTTCATGGCGGACTATATTGGAATCTTAACCGCGAAAACCCGCAGAACCTTTCTTATCTTTCCTCGGCAATGAACTATCAGAACTGAAAAACTTATTGACAAAGGTATTGAAAATGTGTATAATTAAACCAAATCGGAACGTTCCGAAGCTTTTTAAGGGGGTGTGAGTGTGGGTGTTTCAATAATTGAAATTGCTATGCTTGCAGGTGTTTCAAAATCAACAGTATCTGCCGTCATCAATAATCATGAGCACGTTCGCCCGGAAACTCGTGAGCGCGTTATGGATGCCATCAGAAAGCTGGATTATCATCCGAATATTGCGGCACGCGAATTGATCACAGCATCTCCCTTGAATATCGGGATCCTTATGCCGACAGACAGCAACCAAGGAGTTCCTGAAAACAGTAGATATTTTGACAGCATTGACGAAGGTTCCAATCTTGAACTTGTTTCAAAGCTGATAGAACATGTATCACAAACAAAATACGGGGTTCTGGTTGAACATACTGTTGTTTCAGACGGTGAACCGAGATTACCGTCATTTGCTCTTTCGAGACGGGTATCGGGAGCGTTTCAGATAAGCCCGTTGTTTTCTTCGTCTTATGTGAATAAGCTTCGGGAATATGTCCCAAACGTTGTGGAAATCGGAATATTAAATTCCTTGTGCGACAGTGTATATACAGACTATACGGAAATATGCAGTCTTTCGGTTGATTATCTTGTGAAGGCGGGGCATAAAAGGATAGCTTATATCAATTGCTGTAAGGAGAGCAGGACTTCTGAACAGCGAATTTGCGGATATGTAACAGGTCTTGAACGAAACGGAATATCCTTCGACTCAAATCTTGTGCGACACTCACCGTTTAACGGAATCGGTGGATATAATGCTTTCGGAGAGCTTTGGCACTCATGCGCGGCAAAGCCCACTGCCGTTATCTGTGCGACAAGCACGATTGCGGGTGGAGCCTTGCGTTTTATGATCGAAAACGGCATATCTGTTCCCGATGACGTTTCCGTTGTCTGCAACGGTGACAACGTTGTTTCCGAATTTGTAACACCAAGACTTACAGCGATTTGCCGTGATAAAACTGAAATTGCGCACCGGGCTTTTAATATGATGACAGAAAGGCTGAAAGACAAAAATCTGCCTCCTCGTGCTTTCAAAACAACAAATATAATTATAGAAAGAGAATCTGTTAAAAAGCTCAACTGAAACCGACCGACAATTGTATCTTGTATAATTTATTGCGGTCGGATTTTTGCAACAACAAATTCGGAACGTTCCGAATTCGATAAATCAAAGTAATTTCCAAACCGGAGGTAAAAATGTTATTCAAAATTGAATGTCACGTTGAAGAAAGATATGACGTTATAGTTTGTGGCGGAGGTCCTGCAGGCTTCAGTGCGGCACTGTCTGCCGCAAGAAGCGGTGCAAAGGTTGCCATTGTTGAGCAAATGGGGTATTTGGGCGGTACGGCTACAGTAAATGGAGTCAACGTGTTTTCCCACGGATATCACGACGGTCAGCGACTTGTTACGGGTGGTATCTTCATGGAGATATATAATGAGCTTGTTTCCCGAGATGCTCTCATTCCGCATTGGTGCTACGGATGGGAGCCCTTTAATATGGAAACCTACAAACTTCTTCTGGATGAAAAAATGAAGGAGGCGGGTATTGACGTTTACCTTGAATCAAGTCTTGTGTCTGCAAATATGGACGGAAATCATATAACTCATGTTATGATAAATACTCTTAAAGGTCCGCTTGCCCTTGAAGCAAAGCAATTTATCGATGCGACGGGAGACGGACATCTTGCTATGACGGCAGGCGTTCCCTTTGAAATCGGACGTGACGGCGACGGAGCCGTACAGCCTTACACTATGATGTTCTTTGTGGGCGGAGTTGATTTTGATATCATAAAAGAATACAATCGTCGCGGTATGTGGTCAACTGATGACGGACGGACGTATGTCAACGGCAATGGTTTCCGCCGGTTTATAGATAAAGCAAACGAGGAAGGTCTTGATTATATCCCCAAGAAAACTATCGGCTCTATGTACAATATCCCGTGGCTGCCCGGAGTTGTGGGCATCAATTTCGGAAGGATATTTGCCGATACCGCCCTTGACCCGCGCCGTCTGTTTGAGGATACGCACATAGGAAGAAAGCAGGTAAAGGAAGGTGTTGAAATCCTTCGTAAGTATATCCCCGGATTTGAAAATTGCTATCTTATAGAAAGCTCGCCCAAGGTTGGAAGACGCGAAAGCAGACGAATAAAGGGCTTGTACACCTTGGCGCTGGATGACGTGATCAAGCAAGCTCAGTTTGACGATGTAATAGCTCAGGCTTGTTATCAGATAGATATACACGGTCCTGCAGACCAAAGCTCAACTATTGTAACAATTCCTCAAGGCAAGCACTACGACATTCCTTATCGCATTCTCGTTCCCGTTGCCTGCGATAATCTTCTTGTGGCAGGTCGTTGTGTATCCGCCGTTCATGAGGCGTTGGCGGCAATTCGTGTTCAGCATATTTGTATGGCTATGGGCCAGGCTGCGGGAACTGCAGCTGCAATGTGCGCTCTTAGCAACACAGAGCCTGCAAAGCTTGACGTTTCAAAGCTTCAGAAACGTCTGATCGAGCAAAATGTAATTCTTGACTAAGGAGGATTTTATGAGAACAGTAATTGAGCCCTCGCACGAAGTGCCCGTGATAAATGACGTTGATATCGTAGTTGTCGGTGGAGGGTGTACCGGTGTATTTGCCGCTATCCGTGCGGCGCGACTCGGCGCAAAGGTAGCAATCGTGGAGGCAACAGGTGCTTTCGGAGGTGTTGCGACAAATGGTTTTGTTTGTGTCTGGCACACCCTTTGCGATACCACCCTTAATCGTCAGATCATTTCGGGTCTTACAGAAGAAACTATCGAACGCTTGAAGCTCATTCCTCACGGAATAAGAATAAACCTTCCGAAAGATGAAGAAAAGCATATCTTTCGTAAGACTACGTATGCAAATTACCATCTTAACACTGAAGAAATGAAAATAGAATTTGACAAAATGATAATGGAGGATGGGGTGATTCCGTATCTTCATACGATGTATACAGCACCATATGTTGTTGAAGGCAAGCTTTGCGGTATTTTTGTGCAGCAACGATCCGGGAAAGGTGTGATTCTTGCAAGGCAGTTTATTGATGCATCGGCTGATGGCTATCTTGGTGCGGATATGGGCATGGAGGTTTACAGACATGAAACTTTGCAACCTGCAACATCGGCGGCTCGTGTATATGGCTGGGATAAATTGAAGGATCCTCTTAACATTCTTAAAAACAACCGGGAATACATCGGTTGCCGCCCGGGGTGGCAGGATGAGCTTGCCGATATTCCTCAAATTTTAAACTGGTTCAAGAGCAATGTTATGGAGGATTGTTCAATAGGTGATTGTCTCACAAAAGCGGAAATAACGGGACGCGCTCAGACACGCAGAATGTTAGAGGTGTTAAGAGAAAATGATCCGGGTGCCGAAAACCTTGCTCTTATAGGACTTTCTTCGGCTATCGGAGTCCGTGAAACACGCCAGCTTCGATGCAGTTATCAGTTTACTGCAGATGATCTATGTTACGGACGGCATTTTGATGATGCGGTCGTATATTGCGCATATCCTATGGATACACACCATCCGCACAAGAACACCGCATATCGTTACCTTGACGGAACCGAAGAAATAGTTGAAGCAGGAAAAGAAAACCGACTTGCACGGTGGAGAGAGGCGGATGAATATCCAACATACTGGCAGTTACCATATCGATCCATGCTTCCTCAAAATATCCCAAATCTCCTTATCTGCGGTCGTGCTATTGATGCGGATAAAGGTGCCTTTGCGGCAGCTCGCGTTATGATTTCATTAAACCAGACGGGCGAGGCGGCAGGCGTTGCGGCGTATGAGGCGTTGACAAGTGATAGCACTGTGCAGAACATCGATTTCACATCTATGCGACAAAAAATGAAAAACGGTGGCTCTATCATTCTTTAATTTAAGAAAATTATCCAATTAGAGCTCAAGTCTTCCTATTCATATAACAAAATGAAAAAGGTAACACATAATCCAAACAATGAAGTATATGAAACAAGACGCAAATAAGCCTTTTGTTTTGCATTTCTTTGCGCTTCTAAAAAATAAGGAGAATAAAATCGGTATGAACCTTTTTATAAAAAGGGGAGCATAATTTCTCATTTGCAATGAGGTAAGAGTGAAAAAGCCACCGCCTTGATTGCTTCGTAGCGGCTCCATTTACATATAAAAAAGCGAAAAAATTGTAAATAAGCAAAAAAACAAAGACCTTAACTTTTTATCAAAGTTAAGGTCTTTTTCTGGCGGAGAAGGAGGGATTCGAACCCTCGAACCGCTGTTAACGGTTACACGATTTCCAATCGTGCGCGCTCGACCAGCTACGCGACTTCTCCAGGCTGTATTCGCACGTTGTCTTCGCGACAACGATGTTATGATACCACAAAATTTTCGTTTTGTCAAGTGTTTTTTGAGGAATTTTTTATTTTTTTGTTTTTTGTCCCAATATAAACCTAAAAGGGTATTGCAAAAGAATATAAACGGTGATATAATTTATACAGATAAATATTGCTTGCCGCGACATGGCAAAGTTTTGATCATAAATCGGGAGGATAAAATATGAAATTCAACTCAATTAAAAATCACATCAATGCAGGCGGTTATGACGCAGCTTTCAAAAAGCTTTACGGTAATGACTGTGAGCTCGATATCGTGCGCCAAAGATATGCATCCGCAGTGGATGGTTTTTCCGAACACTATTCTGCGCTTATTTCAGACGATACCGAAGTCTTTCTGTTCTCCGTTCCCGGCAGAAGTGAGATCTGCGGTAACCACACAGACCACAACCACGGCAAAGTTATTGCCGCATCCATAAGCCTTGATATAATTGCCGTTGCGGCAAAGAACGCAAATGGTGAGATCCGTGTAAAGTCAGAGGGCTTCCCCGAAGATACGGTTTCTCTTTCAAACGTTGCAGATGTTAATGAAGCGGAATTTTTCAAAGCTTCTGCCATAATCCGCGGAGTTTGCGACGGCTTCCGCAAAAACGGTTTTTCCGACGGCGGTTTTTATGCCTACACCACATCAAGCGTTCTCAAGGGTTCGGGACTTTCCTCTTCAGCGGCTTTTGAAGATATGATCGGTAACATCCTCAATCATTTCTATAATGAAGGCAAGATAGATTATGTAGAAATATCCAAGATATCCCAGTATGCCGAAAATGTACACTTCGGCAAGCCCTGCGGTCTTATGGATCAGGTAGCATGTGCCGCGGGCGGTTTTGTTGCCATTGATTTCAACGATCCCAAAAATCCCGTGGTCGAAAAGCCTGAATTTGACCTTTCCTCCCACGGCTACTCCCTTTGCATAGTAAATACGGGCGGAAACCACGCTGACCTCAATGAAGATTATGCGTCTATCCCCGCCGAAATGAAGAAGGTTGCAAAATATTTCGGAAAAGAATTCCTGCGTGAAGTGGATAAAAAAGATATATTTGCGAATATTTCAAAGCTTCGCACCGAGTGTGGCGACCGTGCCGTTATGCGTGCTATTCACTTCAAGAACGAAAACGAACGCGTTGCTTTTGCAACGGCTGCTCTCAAAAGCGACGATATAACAGAATTTCTGCGCCACATAAAGGCATCGGGACTTTCCTCCGCAACGCTTCTTCAGAATACTTATACTGTTAAAAATGTGGAAGAGCAGGGAATATCCTTGGCACTTGCTGTTGCAGGTGAAGTTCTTGATTCAAAGCCCGGCACCGTTTACCGCGTTCACGGTGGAGGCTTTGCGGGAACCATTCAGGCGTTTGTTCCCAACGAATATGTGGATGAATTCAACAGCGCCATGAAGAACGTTTTCGGTGATGACTGTGCATACGTTCTTAAAGTACGCCTTATCGGTGCCTGCATGCTCGATAAGCTTTGCTGACTGAAACATGGCAGAAAAAAAGCGTTACCGAGTAAATACCCGAAAGCCGTCGGGTAACAAAAAGCTTGCGCTGCTCCTTTTGCTTTCGATGGTCATTTTCATCGGCACATATTTCGGATGCATAAAGGCTCGCTTTGCCGTTGTGCAGGATATTTATATATGGTCGGCTTTTTTTGCGGCAGTAGTGTATATGTGTCTTTCAACGGCTCTTGCTGTTGAAAAGCAAAAGAACGATGCAAAAAAAGAACCGTCCGCGAAAGCTGTGCGCCTTGACCGTGCACGAAAGCTTTTACTTCTGATACTCATCCCCATGATATTTGCCCTGCTTTGTGATTATATGCTTTTGTATCTCGGCTGGGCGGGATATTTTGGAATCTGATAAAACGAAAGAGAAAACTGATGCTTGAGATCACCCCTCTTTTTTCCGGCTCGTCGGGAAATTCTCTGCACGTAAGATGCAATGATGTTGAAATACTCATAGATGCGGGCGTTTCCTTCCGCAATATTTCAAAGGCTCTCGAGAAGATAGGAAGCTCACCCGAACGCATAAAATGCATATTTGTTACCCACGAGCACAATGACCATATACACGGACTCGAAGTTTTTTGCAAAAGGCACGGAACTCCCGTATATATCAATTCCGCATCGGCACAAAGTCTGTGCCGATGTGCCAAATACCCGTCTCTTGAGCGGTGTATGTGTTATTTTGAACCCGGTGCCGATATGTGTGTGGGGGATATGTGCATAAAGGCTTTCCGCACCCCGCATGATTCCTTCGGAAGTGTCGGTTACCGCATAGATTCGTCCGACGGCGACAGTTTTTCGCACGTCACGGATATAGGTTACGTCACCAAATGTATTGCCGGCAACATCTTCGGTTCGGCAACCGTGGTTTTTGAATCCAATCATGACCCCGAAATGCTGCGCTGCGGTCCGTACCCGCAGATACTTAAAAGCAGGATACTTTCCGACCGCGGGCACCTTTCCTATGCCGCCTGCTCGGAGTTCATACCCCATCTTGCCGCCAACGGTACAAAACGCATAATCCTTGCCCATATCTCGGGCGATAACAACACCCCGCAAATGGCGCTTGAAGCGTCAAAATGTGCGCTGTGCGGTGCGGGGTACCCCGATGTGAGCATTGAAACCGCCCCAAGGAGCATTCTTGATGATAAGACTTGATAAATATATTGCTGATACGCTGGTATGCACACGCAGTGAGGCTTCTGCGCTTATCCGTGCGGGAAGAGTATGCCTTGACGGTGTGACAGTCAAAAAGGGCGATGTGCGCTTTGACGAAAAAAAGTGCACTGTTGCTGTGGACGGAAAAACCGCGGGCTACAAAGAATTCATTTACATTATGATGAATAAACCCGCAGGCGTTGTTTCGGCAACGGACGACGTGCGCGAGAAGACCGTGCTTTCGCTTTTGCCCGAAAAGTATATGACAAAAGAGCTTTTCCCCGTGGGAAGGCTCGATAAAGATACGGTGGGACTTATTATACTTACAAACGACGGTAAAAATGCCCACCGCCTTTTGTCGCCCAAACACCACGTGGAAAAGGAATATTATGTGGAGTGCGATGTGGAATTTGCCGATTCGGATATTGACACCTGCTTAAAGGGTGTTATGATGGACGGCGACCGCACCAAGCCTTGCGTGCTGAAAATTTGCGAAAACGACCGTAAATGCGCACACATGATACTCACCGAGGGCAAATACCATGAGATAAAAAGACTGTGCGGGCACATGGGAAAGAACGTCACATTCCTTGAAAGGGTGCGCTTTGGCTCACTTTTGCTTGATGGCGAGCTGCAGCGTGGCGAATGGCGAGAACTTTCGGAAGAAGAAATTTCAATGCTTGGTTAAAGATCGGGAAGGGAAGACATATGAATATATCAAAAAGAATTTTGCCTGCGTTGCTTGTACTGTGTGTGCTTTTCTGCACAGCGTGCAATAAAAAGGCGCAGAACGAAATCATAATGGAATTTGATACTCCGCAAGCTGCCTCGGAGCATTGCGGAATGGCTGTTGTGGATTTTGTCCCTGCGGGATACGAGCCCTGTGCTTACCGCACGGTATATGGCTTTGTTTCAGAAACGGAATACGAAAAAGACGGAGAGATCGCCGTACTCCGCATTGCGGATGCGCAGTATAACGTATCAAGCCTTTCGGGCTATGCCGATACTCTGCTTTACGATGTATATACATCCCGCTCGGGCGGTGAGTTTGAAATAGAATCCCGCGAGGGTGTTTTTGCCTGCGAGTGGCAGATGGATTTTGGCGGAAAGCCATGCAATGTTTCATATGTTCTCCACGGCGGAGATTATGACGGATATAAAAAGCAGCTCGAAGAGCTTCTGACATATCTTTCGGATAAGGAGTGACGGCATGGGCAAATACACACCGCGCATAACGAAAGAAAAGAAACAACCGCCACGGGTGCACCTGGCTGTCGTTCTTGTAATGTGGCTTATAAGCATTGCCATTCTCATTCTTGATACATACCGTTTTGTTGCATCGGGCAGGGGAATTACTGTTGCCGACCTTGTGTGCGATATAGGCATCCTTGCCGTTGCAGTGTATTTTACCGTAAGGTATGCAAAAGAGAATAAAAAATGATGCACACGGTTTCACAAAACCGGGGAAATAACAAAATTTGAGATATAGGGCAAAATGTACGGGCGATCCACGAATCGCCCGTTTGTGTTACGCACACCGCCCCTTAGCCCTCCTTGCCTAAAGGAGGGGGG
>JAFYUY010000062.1 GCA_017549405.1 Clostridia bacterium
GAAGAGTTGAAAGACCATTCTTTGCCGCACTTATTGATGCGGCAACTCCCGCAACTCCGCCCCCGCAAACGATTATATCATAATGCTTCTTCACGGGAAGCTTTTTTTCATAATTTATATATTCCATTTTATCCTCCATGGTTTATCCCATTTACTCGAATTGTACGACAACCTCCGCAACTTCAATTCTACTTTCATTCTACTCTAAATAATTAAAAAAGTCAAGCGAAGACGCACCGCTTTTCCTGTCGTATTAAAATCGACCGTAAGTGCCAATAAGAAACGACAATTTTCGAACGGAAGTTGTCGTTTTTTTGTCCTCTTCCCTCCTATCAAAAACTGTCGTTTCCGGATAAGAGATAAATTGAAACTTTCGCGGCACGCCCGGCCAACTTGTTTCAACAAGTCGTTTTTATCCAATCCCCCACGCAAGCCCAATTCAGTAAGCGCTGCAGTATCACACGGCACCCGGATCCGCCATCGGTCAATCGAATATCGAATATATGATTTCGCAACAAATATGCCGACGCATTATTGACAACCAAAGCGTAAAATGATATACTTTAATAAATGATATTATGGGAGGTTAGTGCATGTTTGATGATATATTAAAACAGCTTATGTCATTTTCTCCCGAAAAAGTATACCTTTTCGGTTCTTTTGCCAAAGGATGTGCAACGGAGCACAGCGATATAGATATATGCATTGTTGCAAACACAAAAAACAAGCGCGGTCTTCTCGCCGATCTTTATTACGAAATAGACTGCGACAGACCCATAGACTTTCTGATCTACACCCCCGACGAATGGGAAGAATGCATAGCCGACCAATCGAGCTTTGCCCACAAGATACAGAAAGAGGGTGTACTGCTCTTTGGCTGACAGCAAGCGTTATTCCGACTGGTTCAAAAAAGCTCACAGCGATCACATTGCCGCAAAAATACTTTTTGAACACGGAGCAGACTATTCCCTCGTGGCATTCCACGCACAGCAGGCCGTGGAAAAAGCCTTAAAAGGATACATCTTAAAAAACAGCGGCGATCTCGTTGACGGGCATAGCCTGGTTTTCCTCATCAAATACGCACAGCGTTTTGATAATGATATTCAGCATCTGCGCAAAGACTGCGCATATTTAAACCAATTCTATGTGGAAACAAGATACCCCGCCGATATCCCCGACGAAGTAACAAAAGACGAAGCTTTACTGGCACTCACAACTGCCGACAAAGTCATCGAACGCATTGTGTAGATAACATGGGAGGCAAACATGATAAAAAATACTTTTAAAGGCGTAAAAACCCGTGAAATTTCCTTTCCGCTGGGCGGAATAGGCACAGGCTGCATCGGACTTCTCGGCAACGGAAGACTTGCCGATTTTGAAATGTTCGGTTGTCCCAACAAAAAAAGACTTGGTGGATTATCCTTCTTTGCCGTAAAAGCGGAAAAAGACGGCAAGCTCATCGACGCCCGTGTTCTTAATACAGATTCATTTGAGACCCGCACGGGATTTGAACAGTACCGCGATATAGACAAAGTCATGTTCCACGGCTACGGTTTTGGCCCTTCGTCCTCCACACTCGCAGGCGTTCCCCATTTTCCCGCATCGGAATTTTCTGCACGTTTTCCTTTTGCGGAAATAGATTTCTCATACGAAAAATTCCCCGGCAATGTGAAAATGACAGCATTCAACCCTTTCATCCCGCTCAACGACGAAGACTCATCCATCCCCGCCGCACTCTTTGAATTCGAAATAGAAAACACGACCGATTCGGCGATCGATTACACCATTTGCGGCTCCCTTGATAACCCGCTCGAAAAGGGCAAAAACAGTTTTGACGGGGACATGAACTGCGATATGAAATGTATCCGCCTGTACTGCTCGGACGACATACAGGACGATGGCGCACTGGATTCCAAATATAACGCAAAAAATCTTTGTATTGCCACAGATTGCGAAGATGTGTCTTACCAGGAATACCTGTTCCGTGGTATGTGGTTCGACACTTTACAGATATTCTGGGACGATTTCACCTCAAGACCGAATTTCAAAAACCGTTATTACGAAACTTCAGACACAACGAATAATCCCGCCCTTGCAAAGCAGGGCCCGGGTGTTATCGCCGCACATATCACCGTTGCCCCGGGCGAAAAAAAGACAGTACGTTTTGTAATTTCCTGGTATATGCGGTTTATGACAAACTATTGGTCACCATTGCCGAGAAAAGAAGGCGAAAGTGAACAAAGCCACACACACCGCAATCGCTGGAAAAACTATTATTGCAGATTCTTCTCCTCTTCCGTGGAATGTGCCTCCTATTGTTTTTCGCAGTGGCAAAGATTAAAGAACGAAACAAACGCATTTACAGAGGCTTTGTTCTCATCCACTCTTCCGGACGAAGTAATTGATGCGGTATCCTCCAACCTGTGCATACTCAAATCCTCCACCATCATGCGCCATAGTGACGGAAGCATTCTGGGCTTTGAGGGAGCACACGCAAATGCCGGCTCCTGCGAGGGAAACTGCACCCATGTATACAGCTATGCCTATGCGCTGGCTCATCTTTTCCCAAAGCTTGAACGCAGTATCCGCGAAAATGAATACAGATATAACATGGATGAAAACGGCTCTGTGGCTTTCCGCGTAAACGGCATTATCGGCACCGAACCCGACTCATATTTCCCCTGCGCCGACGGGCAGATGATGGGAATTGTAAAAACTTACCGTGAATTCAAGCTTTGCGGAGATATAGACTGGCTCCGTGCCATGTGGCCGCAGGCACGAGCATCGCTCAACTTTGCCTTTGACCCCGCAAACGATTTTAAGTGGGATCCGAATAAAACAGGCATCCTTTCGGGACGTCAGCACAACACACTCGATACCGAGCTTTACAGTCCGAATTCCTGGATGCAGGGGCTTTACTGTGCAGCACTTCTCTGTGCCGCAGAAATGTCAGAGATCCTCGGCTATAAGGAAGATGCCTTGCAATACAGACAAATGTTTGAAAACGGCAAGAAATATCTCAACGAAGAACTTTTCAACGGCAAGTATTACTGCCAAAAAATTGACCTTACCGACAAATCACTGCTTTCAGGCTTTGAAACTCTCGCGTTGTTATATAACATTCCCGTTGAAGATTACTACTGGTCGGAAGAGCTTGGCGAGATAAAATATCAGATAGGAGAAGGCTCGGCAATCGACCAGACTCTTGCCCAATGGCATGCAAACAACATAGGTCTTGGCGAAATATTCGAGAAAGAGAAGCTTCTTTCAGCTCTCGACACTATTTACAACGTCAACTTCAAAAAAACCATGCGCGACTTCTTCAACCCCTGCCGTAATTTCTGCATAAATGACGAGGGCGGTGTTGTTATATGCGCATATCCCGAAGGAGCAAAAAAGCCAAAGATCCCCGCACCTTATGGTCAGGAATGCATGAACGGCTTTGAATATCAGGCAGCCGTACTTATGATACAGAGCGGCATGGTAGACCAGGGTCTTGAAATAGTCCGCGCAATAAGGCAACGCTATGACGGTGAATACCGTAACCCCTTTGCGGAAATGGAATGCGGTTCAAGCTATATCCGCTCCCTTGCAAGCTACACCTTACTCGGTGCCATAAGCGGATTCGGATACAACCTGTATAAAGAAGAGATCTCTTTCAAACCCTTGATGCGCTTTGCGCAAAACGGATATTTCAGATGCTTCTTCTCTGCGGGAAAGGCATACGGCACGCTGGAAGTCGGACCCAAATATGTGGAAATGGACATACTTTCGGGCGAGTTCATGCTCCGCCGTTTCGAAATCTTTGCAGAACCCAAAATAGTATATTACGGCGGAAGAAAGCTTGAGTTCAAGGCCCACGGCAACACTGCAGAATTCTGCACCAATGTGAAGTGCAACAAAGAAAAGAGAATTACGATCATTTTTGATTAAACCAAAAGACAACAAGGAGTTTATTATATCAGATGGAGCAAAAACTTTTACGTTCCGATTATTATTACGACCTGCCCGAAGAGCTTATAGCCCAGGATCCATCGGCAAAGCGCGACGAATCCCGCCTTTTGGTGGTTGACAGAAAAAGCGGACAACTTTCCCACAAGCAGTTTTTCAATATAAAGGAATATCTGAATCCGGGAGATATTCTTGTTGTAAACAACTCAAAAGTCATCCCCGCGCGCCTTTTGGGCAACAGATTCAAAAAAGATGCTGCCGGTAATTACACAAACGATCTCGGCTCCTCGGTGGAACTTCTGCTTCTGGAGCGCAAAAGCGATGACACCTGGGAAGCCCTCTCCCGCCCCGGTCACAAGACCCCCGTTGGAACACGGATGAGCTTTGGCGGAGGAAAGCTTATTGCGGAAGTAAAGGACGTTACCGAAGGCGGCAACCGCATAGTAAAGTTCGAATA